>JAQGNK010000295.1 GCA_028291905.1 Polaromonas sp. | reverse complement strand
GGCCGTCGCATTCCACCTGCGTGCAGGCAAACACAATCGCCTGGTTGATGGTGGTGTCGCGCAGCCAGTGGTCCAGCAGCTTGCGCTTGTGGGTCATGTTGTCGGCCCACAGCAGCGACTGGGTGATCGAGGCATGCTTTTCATGCGGCGAGTCGATCTCGACGCGCTGCGGCTGGCGCATGACACGGGTGGCGAGTTGCATGATGCGCGGCGCGAACGTGGCGCTGAACATCATGGTCTGCTTGCGCTCGATGGTGAGCTGGTTGACTTCGGTCAGGTCGTCGGCAAAGCCGAGGTCGAGCATACGGTCGGCTTCGTCAACGACGAGGAACTGTACCTGGTCAAGCTTGATCTGCATGCTGCGCTGCAAGTCGAGCAGACGGCCGGGCGTGGCGACGACGAGGTCGGCATTTTGCAGCTTGGCGATTTGCAATTGGTAAGGAATACCGCCGACGACGTTGGCAACGCGCAGACCACGGCAATGGCGAACCAGGTCAATCGCATCGGCGCAGACCTGCTGTGCCAGCTCGCGGGTCGGGCACAGGATCAGGGCGCCGGGGGTGGCGGCCTTGAAGTTGCGCATGTTGGTCGGGTCCTTGCGCTTTGGCTTCTTGAGCGGTGCTTCGCCACGGGCGACGGCCTCTGCGCTCAGGCGTTCGAATTCAGAACGCTCAAAACGCTCGGCTTCTTCCTGCTGCTTGATCAGGGTGTGCAGCACGGGCAGCAGGAAGGCGGCGGTCTTGCCGCTGCCGGTCTGGCTGGACACCAGCAAGTCGGTGAATTTTGGTGCTTTCGGATCGGCATCCAGGGCTTGCATCGCCTTGGGGATGGTGGCCATCTGCACGGCGGTCGGCTGGGTGAAACCCATGTCGGCCACGGCTTGCAGCAATTCCTTGGCCAGGCCCAGCTTCACGAAGCCGTTAGGTACCGGCGCAACGGCTTCCAGCGAAGTGGCAGCCACTAAAGGTTCATCCGAGGAAAAATCCGGAATGATGTTGATTTCCATGTCGGAAATATTGTTGTCGATGTTGTTTTCGGGCGCAAAGTCGCCGCGGGTCTCAAAAGAGTCAGTCATGTTTATTCTCACTAATCCCCTGCGCGCTTCGTTTTTTCGAAGGACAGGAAACTCCACCTCCCGCGACGCGGAAGGCTTCGTTCATGGTTAATAAAACATCAACCATCAAACGAATATGCGCTTTTAAAACAGAATTGTTTTGAAGCGTTGACTCCGAAAAATAGAGTCCAAAGGTGTGAGGTAGATGTACAAATGCAGTCGTCACGGTGTGCAACTGCAAGCCCATGATTATGGCACGGCTTACGGGTTTTTACCAAGTATTTTTTAAGACAACCCTGTTGCCGGGTATTTTTTCGGTTGAAATTTAACGGTTCCGAACAGATTTCACTATATTTTTAATAGCGCACTGCGCAGGCTGTAGCTGCGCCAGAGGCCTGAAACCCTATCAAATCACTTCAGGAAGTGCTCGCGGTAATGCTCCAGCTCGTCAATCGACTCATGCACATCGGCCAGCGCGGTATGGCTCTGGCGCTTCTTGAAAGCGCTGTACACCTCGGGCCGCCAGCGCTTGGCCAGTTCCTTGAAGGTGCTGACATCCACATTGCGGTAGTGAAAAAATGTTTCCAGCTTGGGCATGTATCGCACCAAAAAGCGCCGGTCTTGCCCGATGGTATTGCCGCACATCGGCGCTGTGCCCTTGGGCACATATTTCGCCAGGAACTGCAGCAACTGCGCCTCCGCATCCTGCTCGGTCACGGTGCTGGCCCGCACTTTGTCGATCAGCCCGCTGCGGCCGTGGGTGCCCTTGTTCCACTTGTCCATCTGCTCCAGCAACTCGTCGGACTGGTGAATCGCCAGCACCGGGCCTTCGATGCGCGGCGTCAGCTGCGGGCCGGTGACAACCACGGCAATTTCAATGATCCGCTCCTTTTCCGGGTCCAGGCCGGTCATTTCACAGTCCAGCCAGACCAGGTTCTGGTCCGATTTCTTAAGGGTAATTTCAATTTCAGGCATCCGGGGATTCTCGCTGATGAGTTCCCGATAGCCTAAACTTCGCGCCATGAACGACTATTCGACTGCCTTCACCCTGCTGTTTGCTGCCCTGCTGGTGCTAGGGTTGCTGACCAAGTTCTACCTGGCGTCGCGGCAGATCCGCCATGTGGCCCGGCACCGCGACCAGGTGCCCGCTGCGTTCGCCGCCACCATCACGCTGGCCTCGCACCAGAAAGCGGCAGGCTACACCATTGCCAAGGCGCGCCTGGGCCTGCTGGAGATGGCCTTTTCAGCCGCCGTGCTGCTGGGCTGGACGCTGCTCGGCGGTATCGACCTGCTCAACCGCGCCATCATGAACTCGGCGCTGGCGGACTACGGCAGCTTGTGGCCACAGTTGGCCCTGCTGGCGGCCTTCGGCCTGATCAACGGGCTGCTCGATCTGCCTTTCACCCTGTACAGCACCTTCCGCCTCGAAGAGCGCTTCGGCTTCAACAAGATGACCTTCAAGCTCTGGCTGGCCGATCTTGTGAAGTCCACCTTGCTCGGCGTGGTGGTCGGCCTGCCCATCGTGGCGCTGATCCTGTGGCTGATGGGCAGTGCCGGCAGCCTGTGGTGGCTGTGGACCTGGGTGGTCTGGATGGGCTTCAATCTGCTGGCGCTGGTGTTATTTCCGACCGTGATTGCGCCGCTGTTCAACAAGTTCAAGCCGCTCGACGACGAGGACCTGAAAGAGCGCGTCACCGCCCTGATGCAGCGCTGCGGGTTTGCCGCCAAGGGCCTGTTCGTGATGGACGGCAGCAAGCGCTCGGCCCATGCCAATGCCTATTTCACCGGCTTCGGCGCTTCAAAACGAGTGGTGTTCTACGACACCCTGCTCAAGCAGCTGAACCCCGGCGAGGTCGATGCGGTGCTGGCGCATGAGCTCGGCCATTTCAAGCACAAGCACATCATCAAGCGCATCGTTGGGATGTTCGCCATGAGCCTGGCCGGTTTTGCGCTGCTGGGCTGGCTGTCATCGCAAGTGTGGTTCTACACCGGCCTGGGCGTGCAGCCCAACCTGGCCGGCGCGAATGATGCGCTGGCGCTGCTGCTGTTTCTGATGGTGGTGCCGCTCTTTACCTTTTTCATCTCGCCGGTCATGGCACAGTTTTCGCGCCGGCATGAGTTCGAGGCCGACGCCTATGCGGTCTCGCAGACCGATGGCCGCGATCTGCAAAGTGCGCTGCTCAAGCTTTACAAAGACAATGCCAGCACCCTCACGCCCGACCCGGTGTTTGTCAAGTTCTACTATTCGCATCCGCCGGCCTCGGAACGGCTGGGACGCATGACTCCTTCCCCAGAAAGCGCCACCCCATGAGCAACCCGATTCACCACAACCGACGCGCCCTGAGCGCCACTGAACTAGTGACACAGCTGAGCAAGCTCAACGGCGAGCAGGCGCTGGGCTGGCGACTGATTGACAGCGCATTGGAAAAAACCTTCAATTTCAAGAATTTCCACGAAACCATCGGTTTCGTGAATGCCGTCGCCTTCATCGCCAATGCTGAGGACCACCATCCCGACCTGGCGGTGAGCTACGGTAAATGCACCGTCCGCTTCAATACCCACGATGTCAACGGCATTTCCGTCAGCGATTTTTTCTGCGCGTCGAAAGTTGACGCCCTGCTCGCTTGAGCAAACCTTCGCGCCCTGCGCGGGCTGGCGCCGTAACACCCGCTGGCACGCAGACCGGCCTGGTGGTGGCGGGTTTCGGTCGCCATGTGATGGTGGAAACCGAGTCCGGCGAGCGCGTGATCTGCCATCCGCGCGGCAAGAAAAGCCAGGTCGTCGTCGGCGACCGCATCCGCTGGCTGCCGTCCGAGGACGAGGGCACGATTGAAAAAATCGAGGAACGCAGTAACCTGTTCTACCGCCAGGACGAAATGCGGACCAAGTCCTTCGCCGCCAACCTGGACCAGGTGCTGATCCTGATGGCCGCCGAGCCCGAGTTCTCGGAAAACCAGCTGACGCGCGCCCTGATCGCAGCCGAGGCCGAGCGCATCAAACCCATCATCGCGCTGAACAAAAGCGATCTGGCCGAGCCGTTCGGCCGGGCCTGGAACAAGCTCGCGCCCTACCGCGCCATGGGCTACCAGATGCTGCCGCTGGCGATCAAGCCCAAGGCGGTTGCGGTCGGCGCGGTGGCCGACGATGCGCAGACAAAGGAACTGATGGCGCTGCTGCACGGCAAGAAAACCCTGGTGCTCGGGCCGTCGGGCGCGGGCAAAAGCAGCCTGACCAATCTCTTGGTGCCCAATGCAAAGGTGCTGACGGCCGAGATTTCGCAGGCGCTCAATTCAGGCAAGCACACCACGACCAGCACGACGCTGTACTGGATCGACGGCGCCCGGACGACGGCGCTGATCGACTCGCCGGGATTTCAGGAATTTGGCCTTCACCACATTGAGCCGATGCAGCTGGCCAACTACATGCCCGACTTCAAGGCGCATGCGCAGGACTGCAAGTTCTACAACTGCACCCATCTGCATGAGCCGGGTTGCGGCGTGATTTCAGAGGTCAAATCGACCTCTGGCGCAAGCAGCATCAGCGCAAGCCGCTATCGTTTGTATAGCGAACTGTTCGCCGAGCTTTCGCAGACGCGGTACTGACGCTCAGGCTTCGCTCAACTGAATCAGCTGCGCCAGCACGTCGGTCAGCGCCTTGCATTGCTCAGGCGTGCCGATGCTGATGCGCAAATACTGCTCGATGCGCGGCAGGCGGAAATGGCGCACCAGAATGCCGCGCTCGCGCAAACGCCCCGCCAGCACGGACGCATCGTGCCGGGGATGGCGCGCAAAGACAAAATTGGCGGCGGAAGGCAGCACCTCGAAGCCCAGCTGCCCGAGCTGCACAGCCAGTGCATCGCGGCTTTGCACCACGGCCTGGCGGGTTTGCTCGAAATACGCCACATCCTCATAAGCCGCCACGCCGCCGGCGATGGCCAGCCGGTCCAGCGGATAGGAATTGAAGCTGTTCTTGACGCGCTCAAGCGCCTCGATCAAATGGCGCTGGCCAGCGGCGAATCCGATCCGCAGGCCGGCCAGCGAGCGCGATTTCGACAGCGTCTGCACCACCAGCAGATTCGGATAGCGCTCGATTAAGCCGATGGCGCTTTCACCGCCAAAGTCGATGTAGGCCTCATCCACCAGCACCACCCGATGCGGCTGGCTTTGCAGCAATTGCTCCACCGCTTCAAGGGAAAGCACGCAACCCGTCGGCGCATTCGGGTTGGCAATCACCACCCCGCCCGCCTCGGGTATTGCCGCATAGTCGCCAATATTGATTTGCATGGAATCATCAAGCGGAACCGCCTTGGCGGTGATCCCGTACAAGCGGCAGTAAACCTGATAGAAGCTGTAGGAAATGTCAGGCATGAGAATCGGCCCAACCTGCTGGAAAAAGGCGAAAAACGCATGCGCCAGCACCTCGTCCGAGCCGTTCCCCACGAAAACCTGATTGGCTTCAATATCGTGGTGGCGGGCAATCGCATCGCGCAGCAGCGTGGCTTCAGGGTCGGGGTAGAGCTGCAATCCCTGCTGCGCTGCCGCCGTGATGGCCTGCACCACGCGCGTTGAGGCCGGGTAAGGGTTTTCGTTGGTGTTGAGTTTGAGCAGATTGGCGATGCGCGGCTGCTCGCCGGGCACGTAGGGCACCAGGCCCTGAACCACCGGACTCCAGAAGGTGTTGGAAATAGTCATGTCAACCCAGCAGCCTGGCCAAGGTCAGCAGTGCCAGCAACACCATCCACAAAACCACTGAACGCCAGACCAGGCCGACTACGCTGCGCAGGTGGGCTACCTCGGGCTCACGGCCTGGGGTTGATGCCGCGACGGCGATATCTTCAGCGTCCAGCCCTCCGGCCTCGAATTCGTGGGCAACTTGCGGCAAGAAAACCGCCTTGAGCGTTTCGCCGCCCAGCCTGACATTGACCGCACCAGAGGTGGCGGCAAGAATCAGGCCGTCATTGCGGCTGGCCGTGGCGGCTGCAGCGCCGGTGGGAAAGCGCTGGCTGTAGCCGCGCCAGGCATCGATGGCATCTTCAAAGCTGCCGACCACCGCAAAGCCTAAGGAAGTGATGCGCGACGGCAGGAAATCGATCACGCCCCAGGCACTGTTGGCCACCTTCTGCAGCGCCGGGCTGGCCCCCTCGCCCGGCGCCCTGCTTTTGTAGGCCCAGTAACGCGCCACGAATTCGCTCATGCGGTACATCACCGCGCCGGCAGGGCCCAGCCCCAGAGCTGCCAGCACCGAAAACCAGCCCAGCACGCCAAACACATGGCGATGGGCGGCAAGCACCGAATACTCGATGACATGGCGCACGATTTCGCTGCGCGGCAATTCGCTGGCATCGACCTGGCGCCATTCGGCCAGCAGTTCTCTAGCAGCCTCCTCGTCGCCGTCGTCCAGCGCGTTGCGAATATCGGTGAAGTAATGGCTGAACTGCCGAAAACCCAGCGTGACATACAGCACCGCCACGCTCCAGGCAAATGCCAGCAGCACATTGACACGCCACAACAGCCAGTGAACCAGCAGCGTGCCCAGCGTGGGGACAATCACCACGAACAGCCAGTAATCCAGCCGTGGTGCATCTTGCCGGCGTCCAGGCTGCGATGCGCCCAGCGCGCCCAGCCTAAAAACCCGGCGTGAACCCAGTTACCCCGCGCCAGCGGACGGGCCTGCTCCAGGATGAGGGCGAACAAAACAGCGAAAAAGCTCATGCCAAATCATAACGGCCCCTACCGGCACAGCAGCGGGCAGGCCTGGCCGGCATTGTGGCTCTGGCATCAAGGCAACGGCTCATGCGCTGAGGAAGCGGTAGAAATTTCGCAGCATGCCGGCGGTTGCGCCCCAGATGTAGCGCTCCTTGCTTTCACTGCCGGTGGCG
>JAQGNK010000288.1 GCA_028291905.1 Polaromonas sp. | reverse complement strand
ACCAGAGCCGCCAGCACGCCCAGCGCAATCGCGATGTACCAGACGATGTCGTAGCTGCCGGTGCGGTCGTACAGGTAGCCGCCCAGCCACACGCCCATGAAGGAGCCGATCTGGTGGCTGAAGAAGATGAAGCCGCTGAGCATCGACAAGTGCTGGATGCCGAAGATCTGGGCCACCACCGCATTGGTGGGCGGAATCGTCGAGAGCCACAGCAGGCCCATCTCACTGGCGTAAATATAGACGCTGGCGGGGCTCAGCGGCGCGGCGATGAAGATGCTGATGACCACGGCGCGGGCCAGGTAGATGGTCGCCAGGATCTTTCGCTTGGCGATGCGCTGGCCCAGCGTGCCGGCGATGTAGGTGCCGAACACATTGAACAGGCCGATCAGCGCCAGCGCGTAGCCGGCCACCTGTGGCGACAGGCCCTTGTCCTTGAGGTAGCTGGGCATGTGGACGCCGATGAACACCACCTGAAAGCCGCAGACGAAGTAGCCCGCCATCAGCATCTGAAAGCTGGGGTATTTCAGCGCCTCGCGCAGCGCCTGGCCGATGCTCTGCTCGCGCCGGGCGGGCGCGGCGCCGCCGGCAAAGCTGTTTTCGCGCAGGCCCAGCGCCATCGGCACGATCAGCAGCACGGCGCCCGCCAGCACCAAAAGGGCGGTTTGCCAGCCCAGGCTGCTGATGAGAAAGCCTTCGGTCGGCACCATCAGGAACTGGCCGAACGAGCCGGCCGCCGCCGCCACGCCCATGGCCCAGGAGCGCTTGTCGGCCGCGATGTTGCGGCCGATCACGCCGTAGATCACCGCATAGGTGGTGCCGGCCTGCGCAGCGCCGATCAGCACGCCGGCCGTGAGGGTGAACAGCAGGCCGGTCGGCGACAGCGCCATGCCAGCCAAGCCCAGCGCATACAGCACCGCGCCGCCGGCAATCACCCGGAAGGCGCCGAAGCGGTCGGCCACCATGCCGGCAAAAATGCCAAAAATGCCCCAGGACAGGTTCTGCACCGCTATCGCGAAGGCAAAGGTCTCGCGGGTCCAGCCCTGCGCCTGGGTGATCGGCTGAAGCCACAGGCCGAAGCCGTGGCGTATGCCCATCGACAGGGTCACAATGGCCGCGCCGAAGGCCAACACCTGCAGCATGGAGAGATTTTTGGAGGAGGAAGGGGTGCTTGTAGCCATCGGGCGACTTTAACGAAAATGCCTGCCCGGTGCTGTCGCTTGCGCAAACATTGACAGCAGGCGGCTCAGGATGCTGCAGCGCCCGGTTCGGTTTTTTTGGCCCCCCGGATGTTCATGATCCCCAAGCCTACCTGCAGCACCACCAGCGCCCACGACTGGGACTTCACGCCCCAGATGATCCAGAGCAGATTGCTGAGCAGAAAAACCCAAAAGCCCCAGTTGCGCTTGCGGCTTCCATTGGAGGCCACCAGCCAGGAAGCCATGAGAGTGACCGCCATTGCAGGCCACTGAAGCAGGTCCAGATAATCCAATTGACTCTTCCTTGTGCTGTGTTTCAGGCTGCCTATTGTCCCCAAAAGCAGCTAGCCGGGTTGAATGCGCCAAGCGCCGGACGCCAGCAGTTTTATGCATTTACAGATGACATAACTGTATATTTGTACAGTAAGTTGGGCGCTCCGGCATACAATTGGCGCAATCATTTGAACTGCCATGGCCGATAAAATCTCTACCGCACCCCCCGTTTATTCCGAAAGCTCGATCCGCGTCCTGAAGGGTCTGGAGCCCGTCAAGCAGCGTCCGGGCATGTATACCCGCACCGACAATCCGCTGCACATCATCCAGGAAGTGCTCGACAACTCCGCCGACGAGGCCCTTGCCGGGCATGGCAAGAAGATCAAGGTCACGCTGCACCTGGACGGCTCGGTGACGATTGAGGACGACGGGCGTGGCATTCCGTTCGGCCTGCACCCGGAAGAAAAAGCGCCGGTGGTCGAGCTGGTGTTCACCCGGCTGCATGCCGGCGGCAAGTTCGACAAGGGCAAGGGCGGCGCCTACAGCTTCTCGGGCGGCCTGCACGGCGTGGGCGTGAGCGTGACCAATGCGCTCTCGACCCGGCTCGAAGTCACCTCCTACCGCGAGGGCAAGGTCGCCAGCCTGGCTTTTTCCGGCGGCGATGTGATCGAGCCGCTGGTGGTGCGCAAGAGCGAAAACGGCGACCGCAAGACCGGCACCACGGTCAGGGCCTGGCCCGACGCCAAATACTTCGAGTCGCCGGCGCTTCCGATGGCCGAGCTGACGCATCTGCTGCGCAGCAAGGCGGTGCTGATGCCCGGCGTCACCGTCACCCTGACGAGCGAGAAAACCAAGGAAGTGCAGACCTGGGTCTTCAAGGGCGGCCTGCGCGACTACCTGATGCAGACCCTGACGGCCGATCCGGTGATCCCGATGTTCGAGAACGAAGGCTTTGCCGATGCTTCGCATGAAACCTTTGCCGAGGGCGAGGGCGCCAGCTGGTGCGTGGCCTTCACCGAGGACGGCCAGCCGGTGCGCGAAAGCTACGTCAACCTGATCCCGACCAGCGCCGGCGGCACGCATGAAAGCGGCCTGCGCGACGGCCTGTTCACGGCGGTCAAAAGCTTTATCGAATTCCATTCGCTGCTGCCCAAGGGCGTGAAATTGCTGCCTGAGGACGTGTTTGCCCGCGCCAGCTATGTTTTGAGCGCCAAAGTGCTCGACCCGCAGTTCCAGGGCCAGATCAAGGAGCGGCTCAATTCGCGCGATGC
>JAQGNK010000276.1 GCA_028291905.1 Polaromonas sp. | reverse complement strand
GCCCTCCTCACGGTCATCGAGGACGCCGGCCACATGGTGCTGATGGAGCAGCCCGGAGCCACCGTGGCGGCGATTCAAAACTTTCTGCAGTCCCCCACTGGAGCCGCATGCTGACACTGATTTCTTCCATGGCCACGCGCCAGGTGCTTGTCGAACTGGCGGACGCCTGGCAGCGGTCGTCCGGCGTCGAGGTGCGCATCGAATCGGTCGGCGGGGTGGATGCCGCCAAACGCGTGCAGGCCGGCGAGTCCTTCGACGGCGTGGTGCTGGCCTCGGATGCGATCGACAAACTCGTGGCGGGCGGGCAGGTGCTGGCCGGCAGCCGGGTCGACCTGGTGCGGTCCAGCGTCGCGGTGGCGGTCCAGGCCGGCGCGCCGCTGCCGGACATCGGCAGCGAGGCCGCGCTGCGCAGCGCCATCGAGGCGGCGCCCACCATCGGCTACTCCACCGGCCCCAGCGGTGTGGCCCTGGTCAAACTCTTCGAGCGCTGGGGCCTGGCCGAAGCCCTCAAGCCGCGCATCGTGCAGGCACCGCCCGGCGTGCCGGTCGGCCAGCTGGTGGCCCAGGGCCAGGTGGCACTGGGCTTCCAGCAGCTCAGCGAACTGATGCACCTGGACGGCATCAGCGTCGTGGGCAACCTGCCCGAAGCCGTCAGCATCACCACCATTTTTTCCGCGGGCACCTGCAAGGCGTCGTCCCAGGCAGATACCCTGGCGCGGCTGTTCTCCTTCATGGCCTCTGCCGAAGCCGCCGCGGTCAAGCAGCGGCACGGCATGCAGGCCGCCTAATTTTCAGCACCCAGACATTCGAGACCACTTCAGGACTTCACCACATGAGCCTCCAGAAACCCCTCATCATCGACTGCCACGGCCACTACACCACGGCACCCAAGGCGCTGGAGACCTGGCGCAACCAGCAGATCGCCGGCATCAAGGACCCGTCGGTCATGCCCAAGGCCAGCGACCTGAAGATCAGCGACGACGAGCTGCGCGAGTCGATCGAGACCAACCAGCTCAAGCTCATGAAAGAGCGCGGCTCGGACCTCACGCTGTTCAGTCCGCGCGCCAGCTTCATGGCCCACCACATCGGCGACTTCAACGTGTCGTCGACCTGGGCGGCCATCTGCAACGAGCTGTGCTACCGGGTCAGCACCCTCTTTCCCGACAACTTCGCGCCGGTCGCGATGCTGCCGCAGTCGCCCGGCGTGGACCCGAAGACATGCATTCCCGAGCTTGAAAAGTGCGTGAAGGAATACGGCAACGTCGGCATCAACCTCAACCCCGACCCCTCTGGCGGCCACTGGGATGCCCCGCCGCTGACCGACAGGCTCTGGTACCCCATCTACGAAAAGATGGTGGAGTACGACCTGCCGGCCATGATCCACGTCTCGACCTCGTGCAACCCGGCGTTTCACACCACCGGGGCGCACTACCTCAATGCCGATACCACGGCCTTCATGCAGCTGATCCAGGGCGACCTGTTCAAGGATTTCCCGACGCTGCGCTTCCTGATTCCCCATGGCGGCGGCGCCGTGCCCTACCACTGGGGCCGTTTCCGCGGCCTGGCGCAGGAGATGAAAAAGCCGCTGCTGAAGGACCACCTGCTGAACAACGTGTTCTTCGACACCTGCGTCTACCACAAGCCCGGCATCAACCTGCTCAACACGGTCATTCCGGTGAAGAACGTGCTGTTCGCCTCCGAGATGATCGGCGCGGTGCGCGGCATCGACCCCGAAACCGGCAACTACTACGACGACACCAAGCGCTACATCGAGGCCAGCCCCATCCTGAGCGCTGACGACCGCTTCCACATCTACGAAGCCAACACGCGCCGCGTGTTCCCGCGGCTCGACACGCAGCTCAAGGCCCGTGGCGCGTGAGGTAAACGAGCCCGCGCCGATCGCCCAGGCCGGCGTTTTAACCAACAAAATGGCCTGCAGCCCAATAGGGGTGGGCGCCACCAGCTATTGATTCAATAGCAAACGAACTGGAGACCCTCATGACAGAACTTGGAATTGTGAAACGCAGCATCGTCCGCGCCGACCGCGCCGCGGTCGACAAACTCGGCCGCTTCGGCGTCGCCACGGTGCACGAAGCCATGGGCCGCGTCGGCCTGATGAAGCCCTACATGCGGCCCATCTATGCCGGGGCGTTGGTGTCGGGGACCGCGGTCACGGTGCTGCTGCACCCGGGCGACAACTGGATGATGCATGTGGCCGCCGAGATGATCCAGCCCGGCGACATCGTGGTGGCGGCCATCACCGCCGACAACTGCGACGGATTCTTCGGCGACCTGCTGGCGACCTCGTTCATGGCGCGCGGCGCCCGCGCGCTGGTCATCGACGCCGGCGTGCGCGACGTGAAGGAACTGACGGCCATGGGCTTCCCGGTCTGGAGCAAGGGCATCAGCGCCAAGGGCACCATCAAGGCCACCATCGGCTCGGTCAATGTGCCGGTGGTGTGCGCCGGTGCCAGTGTCAACCCGGGCGACGCCATCGTGGCCGATGACGACGGCGTCGTGGTGGTGCCGGCGGCGTGGGTGCAGAAGGTCGCAGATGCGGCCGAGGCCCGCGAAGCCAACGAAGGCGACAAGCGCAAGAAGCTTGCGGCAGGCGAACTGGGCCTGGACATGTACAACATGCGCGGGCCGCTGGAAAAAGCCGGCCTCAAATACATCGATTGAGCGACTCCTTGAAGCACCCGATGCTGCGCAGGAACTTTCTGGCTGGAGCTGCTCTACGCGGCCTGCTGCTGTCGCTCGCGACGGCAGGCGCATTGTTCGCTGGCGGTTGTGCGTCGCCTGTGGATGCATCCGTCCGGCAGGTGCTGGCGCCTTCGGGGACGCTGCGCGTCGGCGTGTATCCGGGCAGCCCGTCTTCCCTCGTGACCGATGCCAGGACGGGCGAGAAAGCCGGCGTCGCATTCAGTCTCGGGCAGGCTCTGGGTCAGCGCCTCGGCGTTCCGGTGCAGGTCGTCCCATTCGAGCGGCTTGCGCTGGTGATCGACGCCGTCAAAGCGGGTGCAGTGGATTTCACGTTCACCAATGCCAGCGAGGCGCGCGCGCGCGACATGAACTTCACCCCGGTGCTGCTGGAGGTGGAGCTCGGTTATCTGCTGCCGGCCGGGTCGCCCATCACGACGGTGGCAGACATGGACAAGCCGGGCCGCAAGCTGGGTGTCAGCCAGGGAAGCAGTTCCCAGGCGGCATTGGCGCGCCTGTATAAGAGCCAGGTCATCCTGCTGCCGGCAGATTCGCTGCGTCAGGCGCAGGACATGCTGCGCCGGGGTGATGTGGAAGCTTTCGCCACCAACAAGGGCATTCTTTTCGAGATGCTGGACGGGTTGCCGGACTTCAAAATATTGCCGGGCCGCTGGGGCCTCGAGCACATGGCCATTGCGATACCCAAGGGCAGGGAGGCTGCCATGCCTTTTGTGCGCCAGTTTGCAGAGGACATGAAGTCCGGCGGACAGCTGCAGTCCTTTGTCACCAAAGCCGGCATGCGCGGCACGGTGCAAGTCCCATGAATCTGCAAGACATACAAGGAGACACCATGATCACCGCATTCAAACGTTCCGCGGGCAAGCTCGGCCTGGCCGGGGTTTTGATGGCAGCAGCCGCCGCCATCCCGGTTTCCGCGCTGGCTCAGGCGGCTTTCCCGTCGAAACCTGTCAAGGTCGTGGTGGGTTATTCCGCTGGCGGTGCGGTGGACATCGTCGCGCGCACTGTTGCCCAGAGCATGGCCGGCAGCATGGGGCAGCCCGTCATTGTTGACAACAAGCCCGGCGCAGGCACCAACATCGCCGTCAAATCCGTCATCGATGCGCCGGCAGACGGTTACACCCTGTTGATGGCCGCCAACGCGCTGGCCGCCAACATGGCTTTGTACAAGCCGTCGCCGTTCGACGCGGAACGCGATCTGGTGCCCGTGGCGATGGTGGGGCGTGTGCCGGTCGTCATTGCCGTCAACGCCAATGCGCCGTATGCGAATGTGGCCAAACTGATAGAGGCTGCCAAAGCCAAACCCGGCTCCATTCCCTTCGCCACACCCGGTAATGGTTCCACGCCCCACATGGCCATGGAGCTTTTTGCGCGCGCGGCCGGCATGTCGCTTCAGCACGTTCCCTACCGTGGCGGCGCGCAGGCCATCACCGACACGATAGGCGGGCAGGTGCCCGTGATCGCCATCAATGCGCTCGAAGTCCTGCCGCACGTCAAGAGCGGCAAGTTGCGGGTACTGGCGGTGCTCACGCCCGGACGCAGCAGCATTTTTCCGGATGTGCCGACCATCGCCGAATCCGGCTTTCCCGGCTTCGAGGCGTCCGTCTGGTATGGGCTGGCCGCGCCGGCAGGGACGCCCAAGCCCGTCGTCGCAAGGCTGCATGCTGAAGTGCAAAAGGCCTTGCAGACCACGGAGGTGCGTGAACGCATGGCGTCGGTGGGGGGTGAAGTGGTGACCGGGTCACCTGAAATGTTCGGCGCACTCATCCATTCGGAGCGGGTGCGCTACGACAAGCTGGTGCGCGAAGCCAACATCAAACCCGATTGACCTGGAACTGTTGAAATACCGAATGAATGGAATACAGGAATGACTAAACCCACGAGCGGTGGCTTCACCAAAACCCCCGGCTGGCTGGACTGGTACAGCAACCCCAGCAAGCCGACCTTCAAACTGCCGGCAGACGCCGTGGACGCGCATTGCCACGTCTTCGGCCCCGGCGAAGAATTTTCGTATGCGCCGGAGCGCAAATACACGCCCTGCGACGCGTCCAAGCAGCAGCTATTTGCCTTGCGCGACCACCTCGGTTTCGACCGGAATGTGGTGGTGCAGGCGACCTGCCACGGGGCCGACAACCGGGCCATGGTCGATGCGCTCCTGGCCAGCAAGGGCAAGGCGCGCGGCGTGGCCACGGTCAAACGCTCCGTCAGCGACCAGGAACTGCAGGACCTGCATGCAGCCGGCGTGCGCGGCGTGCGCTTCAATTTCGTCAAGCGGCTGGTGGACTTCACGCCCAAGGACGAGCTGCTCGAAATCGCCAACCGCATCAAGCCGCTGGGCTGGCATGTCGTCATTTATTTCGAGGCGGTCGACCTGCCCGAGCTGTGGGACTTCTTCACGGCGCTGCCGACCACGGTCGTGGTCGACCACATGGGCCGGCCCGACGTGAGCAAGCCGGTGGATGGCCCGGAGTTCGAGCTGTTCGTGAAATTCATGCGCGAGCATCCCAACGTCTGGAGCAAGGTGACCTGCCCCGAGCGTCTCACCGTGGCCGGACCGAAGGCGCTCGACGGGGAGCAAAATGCCTACCGTGACGTGGTGCCGTTCGCCCGTCGCCTGGTGGAGACCTTTCCGGACCGCGTGCTCTGGGGCACCGACTGGCCCCATCCCAACCTGAAAGACCACATGCCCGACGACGGTCTTCTGGTCGACTTCATCCCCCACATCGCCACGACGCCAGAATTGCAGAAAAAGCTGTTGGTGGACAATCCGACCCGCCTCTACTGGAGCTGAATGTATGCCACTTGAAAAACCCTATCTTGATGTCCCGGGCACCACGCTGTTCGACATGGACCAGTCGCGTGCCGGTTACTGGCTCAACCAGTTCTGCATGTCGCTCATGAAACCCGAAAACCGTGAGCGCTTCAAGGCCGACCAGCGCGCCTATGTCGACGAGTGGCCAATGACCGAAGAGCAGAAGCAGGCCGTGCTGGATGTGGACCTGAACAAGGCCATCTCGCTGGGCGGCAACATCTACTTCCTGGCCAAGCTCGGGTCCACCCACGGCAGGAGCTTCCAGCAGATGGCCGGCAGCATGACCGGCATGACCGAAGAGGAATACCGCGACATGATGGTCGCCGGCGGCCGCTCGGTCGAAGGCAATCGCGTGGTGGGCGAGGGCGGCGATGCGCAGGCGAGCCGCCAGCCGCAAGGCAAAAATCCAGCAACCAAAGGGAGTGTCTGACATGGCCAGAATCACCGCCGGGGTGTTTACATCCCATGTGCCCGCGATCGGCGCGGCAGTCGACCTGGGCAAGACCCACGAGCCGTACTGGCAGCCGGTTTTCAAGGGTTACGAGTACCCCAAGCAATGGTTCAAGGACAACAAGCCGGATGTCATCCTGCTGGTGTTCAACGACCACGCCACGGCGTTCAGCCTGGAGATGATCCCGACCTTTGCCATCGGGTGCGCCGCCGAATATGCGGTGGCCGACGAAGGCTGGGGCCCGCGCCCCGTGCCCAAGGTGATCGGGCATCCCGAACTGGCTTCGCACATTGTCCAGTCCGTCATCCAGGACGACTTCGACCTGACCATCGTCAACAAGATGGACGTGGACCACGGCCTGACCGTGCCGCTGACGCTGATGTGCGGCCAGCCCGACGCGTGGCCATGCCCCGTCATCCCGATCGCCATCAACGTGGTGCAGTACCCGGTGCCGTCGGGCAAGCGGTGCCTCAACCTCGGCAAGGCCATCCGCAAGGCGGTCGAGTCCTTCGACCAGGACCTCAAGGTGCAGATCTGGGGCACGGGCGGCATGAGCCACCAGCTGCAGGGCGCGCGCGCCGGCCTGATCAACAAGGATTTCGACGCCCGCTTCATGGACCTGATGATCAAGGACCCCGAGGCGCAAGCCGCCGTGCCCCACATCAACTACGTGCGCGAAGCCGGCAGCGAGGGCATCGAACTGGTCATGTGGCTGACCGCACGCGGTGCGCTGTCCGACCTCAATGGCGGCCCGCCGCCGACCGTGAAGCACCGCTTCTACCATGTGCCGGCATCCAACACGGCTGTCGGCAGCCTGATTCTCGAGAACAACTGAGGCAACCGCACATGAGCAAAACAATCAAGGTCGCGCTGGCCGGCGCCGGCGCCTTCGGCATCAAACACCTGGACGGCATCAGGAACATCGACGGCGTCGAAGTCGTCTCGCTGATCAGCCGCGACCTGGACAAGACCCGCGAAGTCGCCGCGAAGTACGGCATCGGCCACGTGAGCACCGACCTGGCGGACAGCCTGGCGCTGCCCGAAGTCGATGCCGTCATTCTCTGCACGCCGACCCAGATGCACGCCGCCCAGGCCATCGCCTGCATGGAAGCGGGCAAGCATGTGCAGGTCGAAATCCCGATGGCCGACAGCCTGAAAGGCGCGCAGGACGTGGTGGCCGCGCAGAAAAAGACCGGGCTGGTCGCGATGTGCGGCCACACCCGCCGTTTCAATCCCAGCCACCAGTACGTGCACAAGAAAATCGCCGCGGGCGAATTCAACATCCAGCAGCTGGATGTGCAGACCTATTTTTTCCGCCGCACCAACATGAATGCGATGGGGCAGGCGAGGTCGTGGACCGACCACCTGCTGTGGCACCACGCCGCGCACACGGTCGACCTGTTCGCCTACCAGTGCGGCAGCCCCATCGTGAAGGCCAACGCCATTCAGGGCCCCATCCATCCGGCGCTCGGCATTGCCATGGACATGAGCATCCAGCTGAAGGCGGCCAACGGCGCCATCTGCACCCTGAGCCTGAGCTTCAACAACGGCGGCCCGCTGGGCACCTACTTCCGCTACATCGGCGACACCGCGACCTACCTGGCCCGGTACGACGACCTGTTCACCAGCAAGGAAGAAAAGATCGATGTCAGCCAGGTGGCGGTCAGCATGAACGGCATCGAACTGCAGGATCGCGAGTTCTTCGCCGCCATCCGCGAAGGGCGCGAGCCCAATTCCAGCGTCGGCCAGGTGCTGGCCTGCTACCAGGTGCTGCATCAGCTGGAGCAGCAGCTGAACGCGTGATGGCATCGTAATCCGGCACGCGCTGCGAGTTGGCGCGGTACCTGCCGAATGAGCCGCTCGCTTCAGGAACCCTGCGGAGTTACTATGAAATTCATAGCATATAACGCATATATATCAAGCGCTAGAGCCACTTTTCATGAATAACTCTGCGCACAGGCCGCGCAGCCACCGATTTCCGGCGTCATGGTGGTATCTGGCGTGCCAGTACTGCTTGACGGTGAAGCCCGGGATTTCGAAAGGGCAGGGCAGCACCCGCAGGCCGGCGGCCCGCGCCAGTGTCTCGCCGATGTGGCGGGGCAGTGTGGCGACAAGGTCGCTGGTGGACAAGATGGCCGAAAGGCCGAGGAAACCCGGCAATTCGAGCAGCACGCGCCGAGCCAGGCCCTGGCTTTTCAGCGTGCCGTCGAGCAACTGGTGGCCCGTGCCCGAGACAATGCCGATGTGCGCTTCGGCCAGGTAGTCCTCTACCGTGAACGCATCGCCGATATGCGGGTGGCGGGCGCTGCACAGGCAGACCCAGTCCTGCGCGAACAGGGCCTGCTGGTAAAAGCCGGCGTCCAGCCCCGGCACCATACCCAGCGCCAGGTCGCCGTCGCCGGACTGCAGCGCCGCCGCCATCTGCGGGCCGATGGTGGCCGCTTCGAGCCGGACCTGCGGCGCCAGCGCCCGCACATGGGCAAACAGGCGCGGCAGCAGCGTGATGTGGCTGGCGTCGGTCATGAAGATGCGGAACCTGCGCCGTGCCGTGGCCGGATCAAACCGAGACGCCGACTCGGACAGGCTGCGCAGGCCTTCGAGCACCTCCCGCACCGTGCCGATCAGCGCGTCGGCGCGCGGCGTGGGCAGCATGCCGCCCGGCGTGCGCACAAAGAGCGGGTCGCCCAGCTGCTGGCGCAAGCGCGCCAGCCAGATGCTGACGGTGGGCTGGCTCTGCCCCAGCTGCTCGGCCGCGCGCGTCACGCTGCGGGTGTCGTAGAGCAGATCCAGCAGCCGCAGCAGCTTGAGGTCGAGTAGCGCTGCGTCGTCCTTGCCGGCCTGGGTCATGGTGAAATCATGTCGGTCAATGCCTCATTCATAAAAATTCTCAATGAAGTGTATTGCGGCTACTCGATTTACAACATGATGCTCGAAACCTAGCATTCACCACAAGGGAGGCCTGAGCCGCTTCCTGAACGTGGAGGCAAGGTTTTGAAAATATGTGTACTGGGCGCTGGCGCCCTGGGCTGCGCCATCGGCGGGGTGCTGACTGAAGCCGGCCATGAGGTGTGGCTGGTCAACCGCGGCCAGGCGCATGTGGGCGCGATGAAACAGCGCGGCCTGCTGATGCGTGAGCAGGGCATCGACCGCGTGGTGCCGGTGCGGGCCAGCACCGACTGCCGCGAGATCGCCGAGGCAGGCGGGCCGGTGGACCTGGTGATCGTGCTGGTCAAATCCTTCCACACCCGCGAGGCCATGCAGGCCGCGCTGCCCATCGTGGGCGAGGACACGGTCGTGATGTCGCTGCAAAACGGCCTGGGGCATGAAGACACGCTGGCCGACGTGGTGGGCCGGCGCAAGGTGCTGGCGGGCAAGACCTATGCCGGCGGCGTGATGCTGGGACTGGGCCACATCATCGTCGGCACGCAAGGCAAGGAAACGTTTATTGGCGAGCTGGACGGCGGCATGACCGCACGCGCCGGCCGCATCGCCGACGCCTTCAACCGCGCAGGCCTGGTCACCACGGTCAGCCCCCGCATCATGGGCGTCATGTGGGACAAGCTGCTGGTCAACGTGGCCACCGGCGCCTTGAGCGGCATCACGGGTCTGGCATATGGCGCGCTCTACCAGGTGCCGGAAGTCGAGGCCTGCGCCGCCGCCGCCGTGGCCGAGGCGATGGCCGTGGCGCGCGCCAGCGGCATTGCGCTGTCGATACACGATCCGCGCCAGCCCTGGACGCTGGCAGCCGCCGGCTTGCCGCCCGAGTTCAAGGCCTCGATGCTGCAGAGCCTGGAAAAAGGCTCGCTCACCGAGATCGACTACATCAACGGCGCGGTGGTGCGCCAGGGCGCCAGGTGCGGCGTGCCCACGCCGGTCAACCAGGCGCTGGTGGCCTGCATCAAGGGCATTGAACGCGGCCTGCCGGGCTGAGCCCTTCAGCGCGCATTCACTTTTTTTGAAAGAGACATTCATGGCCTACACCCAGAAATCCTATGTCGAGCATGTCGCCGTGCGCGTGAAAGACATCCAGTGGCACATCAACTTCTTTCATGAAGTGCTGGGCATGAAAGTGCGCGAGATCGACGGCCCCACGGACGCGCCCAACCAGTACTGGACGATGGGGGGCATGCAGCTCATGAGCACGCCGGGCTTCGAGGCGCCGCCGTCCAACGATGCCGGCTGGCTGGCGCACCTGGGCATCATGGTTGAAGACCTGGAATCGGCGCTGGACGAGGCGCAGAAATGGGGCGTGAAGCCGCTGCCCCAGGGCCGCAACTGGCTGCAGCTGCCCGATGGCCTGGCCATCGAGCTGATCCAGGCCCATGGCCGCAGCGTAGCCGACGCGCTGGCCGTCAAGCCAAGGGGCTAAGCCGATGAATTCCCATCTTTCCAGCGGCGTGGCACAGCGGGGGCCAGGAAGCGGCCGGCCCGCGTTCGGCTGGTGCGGCCCGATGGACCGCGCCGCCGATATGCGCAAAGCCGGGCTGGACTACATCGAAGTCCAGCTGGTTCCGATGCGGCTTGAAGACGACGCAAGCTTTGCGCACGCCCGGGCCGCCGTGCGCGACCTGCCGCTGCCGGCGCTGGCGATGAGTTATCTGTTTCCGCACGATGTCCGGCTCGTGGGCGATGCAGTGAATGAAACGCGCAACCGAGCCTATTTCGACCGGGTTGTTGACATCCTGGCCCTGGCCGGCGCCCGTATCGTGGTGCTGGGCAGCGGCTGGACGCGCAACGTGCCCCAGGGCTGGAGCGCGGCTCAGGCCGAAGATCAGTTTGTCGCCGCCCTGTCATGGTGCGCCGACGCATTGCAGGGCTCGGGCACGACGCTGGTGATCGAGCCCTTGAACCGCAAGGAATCCAACTTCTGCAACAGCGTGGCCGAGGGCGTGCGCCTGGCGCAGATGCTGGATCGGCCCGAAGTGCGGGGGCTGGCGGATTTCTACCACATGGCCGAGGAGAACGAGCCGCTGCAGACCCTGCGCGAGCATGGCGAGTGGCTGGCCCACATCCACCTGGCCGATGCCGGCCGCCTGAACCCTGGCACCGGTCAAGGCGCCGCGGCTTACGACTACAAAAGCTTCGCCGCGCACCTCAAGGCAGGCGGCTACAGCGGCATGCTTTCCTGCGAATGCAGCCTTCAGGGCGAGCCGGTGGAGGCTATGCGGCACAGCCTTTCTTTTCTCAAACAACACTGGAGCTAACCTTCATGCCGGCGCCAAAAACAAATTTCAAAACCCCGGAAAAATACTGGGACGATGCCCAGGTCGGCGACGAATGCACCAGCCCGACCTATTTGGTGACCGCCGAGCGCATCGATGCCTATGCCGAACTCACTGGCGATTTCACCCCGGTGCATGTGGACGAGGAATATGCCAACGCCTCGCATTTCGGCTGCCGCGTGGCCCACGGGCTGATGGGCCTGTCGGTTGCCGATGGCCTGAAAACCCAGTGCGAATACCGCTTCCTGCCCGGCATGTCGCTGGGCTGGACCTGGGACTTCGTGCTGCCGATCAAGATCAACGACGAGCTGCACATCCGCTTCCATGTCGAAAGCATGCGGGCCTCCAGGAGCAGGCCCGGCTGGGGCATCGTGGTGCTGCCGGCCGTGCTGATCAACCAGCACGGCCAGGTGGTGCAAAAGGGCGAGCACCGCCTGATGGTGCCCAGAAGGCCGGCGGCTCAATGACGGGCACCCCATCGAGGCCTTTTTCCATTGATTTATTTGCTATGAAATATATAGCTGGTTGCGCACTATCAATATGCGTCAGGAGCACATTTAATGAGTAATCCATTGCCATCCCGGCCACAGCAAGCGCTGCCGCTCGCAGGATTCCGGGTCATCGACTACAGCCACTTTCTGGCCGGCCCTTATCTGTCGCGCTGCCTGGCGGCGCTGGGCGCCGAGGTCATCAAGGTCGAACGCCCGACCACCGGCGACGCCGGCCGCCAGCACGCTTATTTCATCAACGGCCAGAGCGGTTATTTCCTGCAGCAGAACATGGGCAAGAAAGGCCTGTGCATCAACCTCAAGGACCCGCGCGGCCTGGCGCTGATGCACAAGCTCACCGACACGGCCGATGTGTTCGTCGAAAACTACCGCCCCGGCGCGCTCGGCAGGCTGGGCCTGGGCTACGAGGCGCTGTCGCGGCGCAACCCTGGCCTCGTTTACTGCTCGATTTCCGCCTACGGCCATACCGGCCCGGACGCGCACCGCGCCGGTTTCGGCCTGATCGCCGAAGCCAAGAGCGGCATCATGGCGATGGTCGGCGAGCCCGGCCAGACGCCGCCGCTGCTGCGGGTGTCGCTGGGCGACATGTACACCGGCATCCACGGTGTGGCTTCGGTCTGCGCGGCGCTGCTGGGCCGGGTCAAGTCGGGCCGGGGCCAGCATATCGACCTGTCCCTGTACGACTGCCTGGTGTCGATGCACGACTACGCGGTGCAGTGCTACACGCTCTCGGGCGGCAAGGAAATCCCGCAGCAGACCGGACAGGACATGCCGCAAAGCACGCTGTACGGCGTGTTCACCGCCAGCGACGGACACCTGGTGATTGCCGCGCAGGTCGACGACGCCTGGAAACGATTCGCCTTCCTGCTGGGCGGGCAGGCCTTGGCAGGCGACAGGCGCTTTCATGATGCCGACGGGCGCAACCAGAACCGGGTCGAAATACTGGCGCTGGCCAGGGCCTGGGTGTCGGCACGCACTGTTGCCGAATGCCTGGCCGCGCTGGATGCGATTGATGTGCCCGCCGCCAAGGTCCAGGGCATTGACGAGGTGCTGGCCGATCCGCAGATCGTGGCGCGCAACATGGTGGTGGAGCAGGACCATCCGGTGCTGGGCAGGGTCAGGCTGCCCAACCTGCCGTTCAATTTTTCGGAATGCGACACCACCGTCACCGTGCCGGCGCCGCTGATGGGCCAGCACAACCGCAGCATCGCCAGCGAACTGGGCTACAGCGACAGCGAGATCGAATCGCTGGTCAAAGAGGGGGTGCTGTACGCCGAAGACGCCGTCGGCCGGCAAGAAAAGGAGTTGCGTCATGCTTGAGACAGCCGCACCCGGCAGCCCGGGCCAGCCAGCGTCCAGGCGTCCCACCGATTTGTATGCCGTCATCGGCAACCCGATTGGCTTTAGCAAATCTCCCTACATCCACCGCACCTTCGCGCAGGCCACCGGCCAGCAGATGGACTACAGCGCCATCGAAGGCCCGCTGGGCGGCTTCGCCGGCGCGGTCGATGCCTTCCGCGCCGCCGGCGGGCTGGGGCTGAACATCACCGCGCCGTTCAAGCTCGACGCCTTTGCCTATGCGACCGAGGGCTCTGAACGCGCCCGGCTCGCAGGGGCGGCCAATGCCCTGAAGTTCGACGGCGCGCGCGTGCTGGCCGAGAACTTCGACGGCGTGGGCCTAGTGCGCGATGTGACGCACAACCTGAACGCTCCGCTGCAGGGAAAGCGGGTGCTGCTGCTGGGCGCGGGCGGCGCCGCCCGAGGGGCCCTGCTGCCTTTCCTGGCGCAGGCGCCGGCCGAACTGCTGATTGCCAACCGCAGCCTGGACAAGGCGCATGCGCTGGCGGCTATCGGCGCCGGCCAGGGCAGGGTGCGGGGCTGCGGCTACGACGAGCTGGCCGGCCAGACCTTCGACCTGGTATTCAACGCCACGTCGGCCAGCCTTCGGGCCGAGCTGCCGCCGGTGCCGGCCAGCGTCTTCGCGCCTGACTGCCTGGCCTACGAGCTGGCCTACGGCAAGGGGCTGACGCCGTTTCTGCGCCTGGCGAAAAATGCCGGCGTCCGGCAGCTGGCCGACGGCGTCGGCATGCTGGCCGAACAGGCCGCCGAAGCCTTTAAATGGTGGCGCGGCGTTCGGCCCGACACCCGGGCGGTGATCGCCGGCTTGACCGTGCCGCTGGTCTGAGGAAGTGACCATGCCAGCGCCTTGCCGCCTATACTTTGCGAATGAACGAACCAGTACATTTGACGGCCGGCTCGACCAGCGGCCACTTGCGCAAGGTCAGAACTTCCGCGCGCAGTGCGCTGACCGCAGAACCTGCGCCATCCCGCACCAACGACCCGGCCCGCACCATGGCCGGCATCCTCGAAGTGGCGACGGCCGAGTTTGCCGAAAAGGGGCTGAGCGGCGCACGCATCGACGAGATCGCGGCGGCCACCCGAACCAGCAAGCGCATGATTTACTACTACTTCGGCAGCAAGGAGGGGCTTTACCTCGCGGTGCTGGAGGAGTCGTACCGGCGCATGCGCAGCATCGAGGCCGAGCTCAAGCTCGACGATCTGCCGCCCGAAGAAGCCTTGCGGCAGCTGGTGGGCTTCACCTTCGACCACCACCACGGCAACCAGGGCTACATCAGGCTGGTGATGTCCGAGAACATGGAGCGCGGCAGCTACCTGGCGCAAAGCAAGATCATCCGGGAGCTCAACGTGCCGGCCATAGGCGCCATCGACAAGCTCTACACGCGTGGCGTGGCGCAGGGCGTGTTCCGCACCGGCCTGGACCCCATCGACATCCATGCCTCGATTTCGGCGCTGACGTTTTTCAATGTCTCCAACCAGCACACCTTTGGCCTGATCTTCAAGGGTGACAACCAGTCGGCCCAGATGCAGGCCGCCCGCCGCGCCAGCATCGTCGAGATGATCGTGCGCTTCATGCGCGCGCCTTGACGCAAAGCGGCCGTCAAGCATTTTCAGGCCTGGCCAGGCTGCGAAGCTGGCTGGTGGCTGGTGGCTGGTGGCTGGTGGCTGGTGGCTGGTGGCTGGTGCAGTGGCGCGCGCCTGACGGGAAATCCCATATCCCTGACGCTCCCGGCGAGGCAATCGGAAAAGCCCTGGAGGGGCGCGGCAGCCGCCAGTCCATGCATCAAATATGCCTCTGGCGCAGGTTCTGCCTGCGCAATCAGCTACGAATTCTGTAGCAAAAATCCATAAAAATTTCAATTTCCTGATGGCAAGCCAGGGCGGTTCCGCTCGAACCGCGGTTTCCTGCACATGATCCGCTACACCCGGTAACGCATCGCCTGCCTGATTCAGGGTTTGTACCAATAAATAAAACTAACCAGTTCGTACAAAATATCTGGCAAGGAGACAAGACATGCTGCAAAAGCTTATCAACCGCTACTGCCAATTCCTCAACTACCTGCTGGTCGCCGCGCTGGCGCTGATGGTGGTGCTGGTGTTCACCAACGTGGTGCTGCGCTACGCCGCCAACTCCGGCATATCGGTGTCCGAAGAGCTGTCGCGATGGCTGTTCGTCTGGCTCACCTTCCTGGGCGCCATCGTTGCTTTGAACGAAGGCGCGCACCTGGGCACCGACACGCTGGTGTCGCGCCTGTCTGTGCGGGGCAAGAAAGTCTGTCTGGTACTGGCCCATGTCCTCATGCTGTTCGTCTGCTGGCTGATTTTCAAGGGCTCGCTCGACCAGGTCAAGATCAACTGGGACTCCACCAGCGCCGCGATGGAGGTGTCGATGGCGCTGTTTTACGGCTGCGGCATGGTCTTCGCCGTCTCGGGCGCGGTCATCCTGCTCAACCACCTCTGGCGTCTGTTCACGGGCCAGCTCTCGGAAGCCGAGCTGATCGGCATCCGGGAGTCCGAAGAGGAACCCATCGACGTGCCCAAGCCGCTGAAGTAAAGACACACAGGAGCTACTCCCATGACCATCCTTGTTTTCCTGGGCTCGCTGCTCGGCGCCATGGCGCTGGGCATTCCGATTGCCTTTTCCCTGCTGCTGTGCGGCGCCGCCCTGATGTGGCACATGAACATGTTCGACGCGCAGATCCTGGCGCAAAACGTCATCAACGGCGCCGACAGCTTTCCGCTGCTGGCCGTGCCCTTCTTCATGCTGGCCGGCGAGGTGATGAACACCGGCGGGCTGTCGCGGCGCATCGTCGATTTCGCCATGGCGCTGGTCGGCCACATCCGGGGCGGCCTGGGCTACGTGACCATCATCGCCGCCTGCCTGCTGTCGGCCCTGTCGGGCTCGGCCGTGGCCGACGCGGCCGCGCTCACGGCGCTGCTGCTGCCGATGATGGTCAAGGCCGGGCACGACAAGGCGCGCAGCGGCGGCCTGATCGCTGCCTGCGGCGTCATCGGCCCGATCATTCCGCCGTCCATCGGCTTCGTGATCTTCGGCGTGGCCGGCAACGTGTCGATCTCCAAGCTGTTCCTGGCCGGCATCTTCCCCGGCCTGGTGCTGGGCGCGGCCCTCTGGTTCACCTGGTGGTGGCTGATCCGCCGCGAGGTGCTGGAGAGCCCGCCGCGCCGCACCCGCAGCGAGGTGCTGCTGGCCATGCGCAAGGCCGGCTGGGCCTTGATGCTGCCCGTCATCATCCTGGTGGGCCTGCGCATGGGGGTGTTCACGCCGACCGAGGCGGCGGTGGTCGCGGCGGTCTATGCCTTGTTCGTGGCCTGCGTCATCTACCGCGAGCTGAGCATCAGGCAGCTGTACGGCGTCTTTCTGGCGGCGGCCAAGACCACGGCCGTCATCATGTTCCTGGTGGCCGCGGCGATGGTGTCGGCCTGGCTTATCACGGTGGCGCAATTGCCCGACCAGGTGATTGCCCTGCTGCAGCCCTTGCTCGACAGCCCCAAGCTGCTGCTGCTGGCGATGATGCTGCTGGTCATGGTGGTCGGCACGGCGATGGACATGACGCCCACCATCCTGATCCTGACGCCGGTCCTGATGCCGCTGGTCAAGGCGGCCGGCATCGACCCGGTCTATTTCGGCGTGCTGTTCATCATCAACAACTCCATCGGCCTGATCACCCCGCCCGTGGGCACGGTGCTCAACGTGGTGGCCGGGGTGGGCAAGATGAGGATGGACGATGTGACGCGCGGGGTGCTGCCGTTCATGGCGATGCAGTTCGCCATCATGTTCCTGATGGTGCTGTTTCCCCAGATCATCATGTGGCCCGCCCGCTTTCTCTACGGCTGAGCAACGTCAGTTTCCACGGCGCAGGGCTTGACTGGTACGCCAGCCCTGCGCTCTGTTCTTTTTTTGCGTACTGTGATTTTTTCAGGAGACAACCATGAAACGCATGATGATTAAAACGCTGGTAGCCGCTGCCGCCCTGGCCGCCTTCGGCATGGCCAGCGCGCAGGACATCAAGGAGCGCACCATCAAGTTCGCCACCCAGAACCCCAAGGGCCACCCGATTGTGATCGGCATGGAAAAGTTTGCCGAAGTGGTCAGCGCCAAGTCCGGCGGCAAGATCAAGGTCAACCTGTTTCCCGGCGGCGTGCTCGGCGGCGACGCGCCCAACGTGTCGGCGCTGCAGGGCGGCACGCTGGAGATGGTCAGCATGAACTCCGGCATTCTGGCCAGCCAGTTCAAGGAATTCGCGATTTTCGACTTTCCTTTTCAGTTTGCCAACGCCAAGGAAGCCGACTTCGTGGTCGATGGCCCGTTCGGCAAGATGATGCATGACAAGCTGCAGGAAAAAGGCATGGTGGGCCTGACCTATTTCGAGCTGGGCTTTCGCAACATGACCAACAGCAAGCGGCCCATCAACAAGGTCGAGGATTTTGCCGGCCTGAAGATTCGCGTGATTCCCAACCCGATCAACCTGGACTGGGTCAAGGCAATCGACGCCAACCCGACGCCCATGGCGTTCCCCGAGGTGTATGGCGCGCTCGAATCCAAGGCGCTGGACGGCCAGGAAAACCCGCTGAACGTGATCCTGGCCAACAAGTTTCCCGAAGTGCAAAAGCACCTGGCGCTGACCAACCATGTGTACAACCCGCAGTCGGTCATCATCAGCAAGAAATTCTGGGACACGCTGTCCGCGGCCGAAAAGAAGATCGTGACCGACGCCGCCGTTGAGGCCAGCAAGTTTCAGCGCCAGGCCTCGCGCGATGCCGCCGGCAGCACGCTGGAGCAGCTCAAGAAAGCCGGCATGCAGGTGACCGAACTGCCGCCCGCTGAAATTGCCAAGCTGCGCGACAAGATGCGCCCGGTGATTGCCAAGTACGCGGTGTCGGTGGGCCAGGAAACCGTCAAGGCGATGCAGGACGAGCTGGCCAAG
>JAQGNK010000201.1 GCA_028291905.1 Polaromonas sp. | reverse complement strand
ATCCGTGGCCGCGAACAGATCCTGAACGTGCACATGCGCAAGATCCCGATCGGCCAGGACGTGGCGCCGGCGATCATCGCGCGCGGCACCCCGGGCATGTCCGGCGCCGACCTCGCCAACCTCTGCAACGAAGCGGCCCTGATGGCCGCCCGCCGCAGCGCCCGCGTGGTGGAGATGCAGGACTTCGAGAAGGCCAAGGACAAGATCATCATGGGCCCGGAGCGCAAGTCCATGGTGATGCCGGAAGAGGAACGCCGCAACACGGCGTACCACGAGTCGGGCCACGCCATCATCGGCAAGCTGCTGCCCAAGTGCGACCCGATCCACAAGGTCACCATCATCCCGCGCGGCCGCGCCCTCGGCGTGACCATGAGCCTGCCGGAAAAGGACCGCTACAGCTTCGACCGCGAGTACATGCTCAACCCGATCAGCATGCTGTTAGGCGGCCGGATCGCCGAAGAAGTGTTCATGAACCAGATGACCACCGGCGCTTCAAACGACTTCGAGCGTGCCACCCACCTGGCCCGCGACATGGTGATGCGCTACGGCATGACCGATGCGCTGGGCCCGATGGTCTATGCGGAAAATGAAGGCGAAGTCTTCCTGGGCCGCTCGGTGACCAAGACCAACAACATGAGCGAAGCGACGCTGCAAAAGGTCGATACCGAGGTGCGCCGCATCATCGACCAGCAATACAGCCTGGCCCGCAAGCTGATCGAGGACAACAAGGACAAAATGCACGCCATGGCCAAGGCCCTGCTGGAATGGGAAACCATCGATGTCGAGCAGATGGACGACATCATGGCCGGCAAGGAACCACGCCCGCCGAAAGACTGGACACCGCGCAACCCTTCGGTTGGCGGCGGCGGCAATGGCCCGAGTGGTGGCAGTCCTGCCGTTGCCACCGAACCGGCGCCTACCGTGGCCTGATGAGCCAGATCAGGTTTCCTGACAGATAAAAACCGGGGCCAGTCCCCGGTTTTTCTTTTTCGGCCAGTTTCCTGGCGAACACCCTAACCCCACAAAGACCTTTTCGTGATCTGGCAAACCTCTCGCTTTCAGTTGGACGTATCACGGCCGCGTGTCATGGGCATCGTCAATGCCACGCCGGATTCTTTTTCTGATGGCGGGCGCTATTTTTCGTCCGATGACAACTTTTCAGCTGTGTTTGCCCACTGCGACAGGTTGCTCCGGGATGGCGCCGACATGCTGGACATTGGCGGTGAATCCAGCCGCCCCGGCGCCTTGCCGGTGCCGCTGGCGCAGGAACTGGCGCGTGTGCTGCCGGTGGTTCGCCATGCGGTGCAGCTGGGGGTACCGGTGTCGGTCGACACCTGCAAGCCCGAGGTGATGCGGGCGGTGCTCGACCTGGGCGCCGACATCATCAACGACATCTGGGCGCTGCGCCAGCCGGGCGCGGTGCAGGCCGTGGCCGCGCATCCGCGCTGCGGCGTGTGCCTGATGCACATGCACCGCGAGCCGCAAACCATGCAGGCATTGCCGATGCAAGGCGATGTGGTGTCGCAGGTGATGGTTTTTCTGCGTCAGGCTGCTGACGGCTTGCAGGCGGCCGGTGTCGAAAAGTCGCGCATCGCGCTGGATGTGGGCGTGGGCTTTGGCAAGACCGTGGCGCAGAATTTTGCGCTGCTGGCGCGCCAGCGCGAGTTTCTGGCGGATGGGTATCCATTGCTGGCCGCGTGGTCGCGCAAGTCTTCGCTGGCTGCCGTTTGCGCTTCTTCTAACGCAACGGACACGCCGCTGGAAATGGCCGAGCGCACGCTGCCGAGCGTGGCTGCCGCGCTGCTGGCGGTGGAGCGGGGCGCGCGCATCGTGCGCGTGCATGATGTGCGTGAAACCGTGCAGGCGCTCAAGGTCTGGACGGCTGCCAGTCGAGATGTCAAGGCCACTAGCTACATCGGTCTATCGCCGCATTGAGGGCCTGCGCAGCCACGGCACGGGCTTCTAGAATAAATACGCGCGCCCGCAAATCAGCAATACAACAACGCTTTACAAGCTCAACAGACATGACAAGAAAATACTTTGGCACCGACGGCATTCGCGGCACCGTGGGGCAGGCGCCCATCACCCCCGATTTCGTGCTGCGCCTGGCGCATGCCGTGGGCCGGGTGCTGCGCAAGACCGAGGCGCGCCCGACCGTGCTGATCGGCAAGGACACCCGGATTTCCGGCTACATGCTGGAGAGCGCGCTGGAGTCGGGCTTTAATTCCGCCGGCGTCGATGTGGTGCTGCTCGGCCCGCTGCCCACGCCGGGCGTGGCCTATCTGACGCGGGCGCAGCGGGCCAGCCTGGGCGTGGTGATCAGCGCCAGCCACAATCCGTTCGCCGACAACGGCATCAAGTTTTTCAGCGCGCAGGGCACCAAGCTCAACGACGAGTGGGAGTCGGAGGTGGAAGCCGTGCTGCAGGAGCCGCCGGTCTGGGTCGATTCGGCTTCGCTCGGCAAGACCCGCCGCCTCGACGACGCCGCTGGCCGCTACATCGAATTTTGCAAAAGCACCTTCGCCCATGACCTGACGCTCAAGGGCCTGCGCCTCGTGGTCGATGCCGCCCATGGCGCGGCCTACCAGATCGCGCCCATGGTGTTTCATGAACTGGGCGCCGAAGTGATTGCCATCGGCTGCGCGCCCGATGGCCTGAACATCAACGACGGCTTTGGCGCCACCCATCCTGAAGCGCTGGTCAACGCCGTGCTGGCCAACAAGGCCGACTACGGCATTGCGCTGGATGGAGATGCGGACCGGCTGCAGATCGTCGATGCCCAGGGCCGACTGTTCAACGGTGACGAAGTGCTGTACCTGATGGTCAATGAGCGCCTGGAAAGAGGTGAAAAAGTGCCCGGAGCCGTCGGCACCTTGATGACCAACATGGCGGTTGAAGTGGCCTTGAAAGCCAGGGGCGTGGAGTTCGTGCGCGCCAGGGTCGGCGACCGCTATGTGCTGGAAGAGCTTGAGAAGCGCGGCTGGCTGCTGGGCGGCGAAGGCTCCGGCCATCTGCTGGCGCTGGACAAGCACACTACCGGCGACGGCCTGATCAGCGCCCTGCAGGTGCTGCAGGCCTGTGCGCGCAGCAAGCAAACCCTGGCTCAGCTGATGGCCGATGTGGTGCTGTTTCCGCAGACCCTGATCAATGTGCGGCTCAAGCCCGGCCATGACTGGAATGAAAGCATGGAACTGGCCACGCAAAGCGAATTGGTGAAGGCCGAACT
>JAQGNK010000192.1 GCA_028291905.1 Polaromonas sp. | reverse complement strand
CCTGTTCACCAGCAACCTGCAGGGGCTGGCGCTGAGCCTGCCCGCGCCGCTGTCCAAGGCGGCTGAATCGGCCTTGCCGCTGCGCCTTGAAAGCGGGCTGCTGCCCGGTTCGCTGGAGGCCGGCCAGGCGCTGCAGGACCAGCTGTCGGTCAGCATCGGCCGCATTGCCGATATCAGCTATGTGCGCGATGTCAGCGGCCCGGAGCCGCGGGTGATCCGGGGCAGCATCGGCGTGGGCCTGGAGCCGGGTGACACCGTGCCGGCGCCTGAAGCCGGGGTGCGCGCCTATGTCAACCTGGCGCGGGCAGACCTTGATGCGTGGGAAAAAGTCCTGAACGCTGCCTCTGCCAGCGGCAGTGCGACAGCCCCCGCGCCAGCCTTGCCGGCTTTTGCCAGCTCGCCGGTCGCCCAGGGGTATCTGCCGACCCTGATTGCCATACGCGCCAATACGCTGCAGGCGCACGGACGAAGCCTGAACCGGGTGACGGTCGGCGCCACCCGCGACGGCCTGAACTGGCAGGCCAATGTTGCGGCGGACGAGCTTGAGGGCTATGTGGCGTTCAGCCAGGCCAGCGCACAGGGTGCAGGCCAGATCCGTGCCCGGCTGTCGCGCCTGCGCCTGGCCGCCAGCGAAGCCAGCGAGGTCGAGGCGCTGCTCGATGAGCCGCCAGCCAGCGTTCCCGCGCTAGACATCGTGGTGGAAGACCTGGAACTGCTCGGCAAGAAGCTCGGGCGGGTGGAGATCGAGGCCGTCAACCGGGGCGCCGGCGCGCTTGATGCCGGCGCGCGCGAATGGCGGCTGAACAAGTTCAATGTGCTGATGCCCGAAGCCGTGCTGACCGCGACCGGCAACTGGGCGGCGATGGGCGGCGGACCGCGCGTGGCCGGCCTGCCCCCCGAGCGCCGCCGCACCGCAATGAATTTCAGGCTCGACATTGCCGATTCCGGCCTGCTGCTCAAGCGTTTCGGCATGGACGGCGTGATCCGGCGCGGCAAGGGCAAGCTCGAAGGCCAGATTGCCTGGATCGGCTCGCCGCTGAGCCTGGACTATCCGACCTTGAGCGGGCAGTTCAATGTCAATGTCGAGTCCGGCCAGTTCATGAAGGCCGATCCGGGCATGGCCAAGCTGCTGGGCGTGCTGAGCCTGCAGTCGCTGCCCCGGCGCCTGACGCTGGATTTCCGCGATGTGTTCTCGCAGGGCTTTGCCTTTGACTTCGTGCGCGGCGATGTCGCGGTGCGCGAAGGCGTGGCCGAGACCAATAACCTCCAGATGAGCGGCGTCAATGCGGCGGTGCTGATGGAAGGCAGCGCCAATATTGCCGACGAAACGCAGCATCTCAAGGTGGTGGTGGTGCCCGAAATCAACGCCGGCACCGCCTCGCTGATTGCCACCGTGATCAACCCGGTGGTGGGCCTGGGCAGTTTTCTGGCGCAGATGTTCCTGCGCCGTCCGCTGATGGAGGCGGCGACCCAGGAATTCCAGATTGACGGCACCTGGGATGAGCCCAAAATAACGAAGGTGGACCGCAAGGCCAGGGCCAGGGCGCAAGCTGGCCAGACTTCCCAGGAGAACCCCTGACCATGAAAATAGCTGCCATCCAAATGGTTTCAGGCACCAGCGTACCGGCCAACCTCGAAACCGCCCGCGAGCTGCTGGCCGAGGCGCAGGCGCAGGCGCAGGGCGCCGAGCTGGCCGTGCTGCCAGAGTATTTTTGCGTCATGGGCGTCAAGGACACCGACAAGCTCAAAGTCCAGGAAAAGTCAGGCAGCGGCCTGATCCAGGATTTCCTGAGCCGCTCGGCCAGGGAGCTGGGGCTGTGGATTGTCGGCGGCACGCTGCCCACGGCAACGCGCGACACCGGCCGCGTGCGCAACAGCTCTTTAGCCTATGCGCCGTCAGGCGCCTGCGTGGCGCGCTACGACAAGATGCACCTGTTCAAGTTCGCGCAGGGCCAGGAAGACTATGACGAAAGCCGCGTGCTCGATCCCGGAACGCAGCCGGTGCGTTTCGAGCTGGCCTCGCGCGACGGCCATATCTACACCATCGGCATGAGCATCTGCTACGACCTGCGCTTTCCCGAGCTGTACCGCGCCTTGCGGGCCGATCTGCTGCTGGTGCCCAGCGCCTTTACCTACACCACCGGCCAGGCGCACTGGGAGCTGCTGCTGCGCGCACGGGCGATTGAAAACCTGGCCTATGTGCTGGCGGCGGCGCAGGGCGGCGTGCATGAAAACGGCCGGCGCACCTGGGGCCACAGCATGGTGGTCGGGCCCTGGGGCGAGATTCTGGCGCAGCAGGCTGAAGGTGCCTGCGTGGTCATGGGCGAGATGCAGGGGGCGCGGCTGCAGCAGGTCCGCAAGCGCCTGCCCGCCCTGAACCACCGGGTGCTTTGAGCGCATGGGCCTGAAGTTCCCCAGGCTTGCCGGGTGGGCCAGCCGGCGCGTGTCGCTCTGGCTGCTGCTGCTGGCGCTGGTGGTGGCCCTGCTCGGGCTGCTGGTCTGGCTGGCCGGGCGCTATGAGTCGAGCCAGGTGCAGACCCGGCTGGAGCACAACGCGGGAGAGGCCGCCATCGACATCCGTTCTGGCCTGAACCGCAACCTGCAGGCTTTCCAGGCGCTGCATACCCGCGAGCGCACCGTCGAGTCCTGGCATGCGGCGGCGCGCCAGATGCTGCATGAAAAACGAGAAATCCTGCGGCTCGAATGGCGCGACGAAGCGCTGGGCCTGGCTGACTTCGTTGAAACCCCTTTTCGCGCGTCAGTATTCGAGCGGCTGGCCCGCGACAGCCGCCAGGCCGATGTGGGCCAGACCTGCATGGCGGCGCGGCGCATCAGCGAAGCGGCTTATTCGCCGAGCTACTTTTTGCCCCAGTCTGACGGGCTGGGCATGGAGGTCAGCGACATGTGCCTGCCCATCATGGAGGCCGGCCGCCTGACCGGCTACACCGTGGCGACCTATTCGCTGCAGGGCATCCTGGGCGAGCTGGTCAGCAAGCCCTTGTCGCGCGGGGTGGCGCTGTCGTTCACCGAGGCCGACGGGACCCGCCTGGCGCTCTATGGCATGCCGGCGCGTGGAAGCCGGGTTTTCATCGCCCAGCAGCTGCTCGATCTGCCGGGCACCACGATGGTGATCCGCATGGAAAGCCGGCTCGGCACGCCTTCGCTGTTCCCGAACGTGCTGACGGCGCTGGTCACGGCCATGTCGCTGGCCCTGCTGGTGGTGCTGTTCCTGCTGGGCCGCGACATGCGGCGGCGCCTGCAGGCTGAGCATGACCTGGGCGAGGCGCTGGCTTTTCGCAAGGCGATGGAGAACTCGCTGCTGACCGGCCTGCGGGCACGCGACCTGCAGGGGCGCATCACCTATGTCAACCCGGCTTTTTGCCAGATGGTCGGGGTGCCGGCGCAAGACCTGCTCAACCAGAGCATGCCTTCGCCCTACTGGCCGCCCGAGCTGGCGGGCATCTACCAGCGGCGCCAGGAGATGCGGCTGGCCGGCAGCCATCTGCCCAGGGAGGGCCATGAGTCGGTGTTCATGCGGCGCGACGGCACCCGCTTTCCGGTGCTGATCATGGAGGCGCCGCTGATCAACGCGGTCGGCAAGCACACCGGCTGGATGAGCGCCATCCTCGATGTCAGCGAGCAGCGCCGCACCGAAGAGCTTTCCCGCGCCAGCCAGGACCGGCTGCAGGCCAGCGCCCGGCTGGCCATGGTGGGCGAGATGGCGTCGCTGCTCAGCCATGAGCTGAACCAGCCGCTGGCGGCGATTTCAAGCTATGCCACCGGCTCGCTCAACCTGCTGCAAGGCGAGGCCGAGGACGCCATGGACAGCGGCAACGCCGGCGGCGCGGCCTCGGCCCTGCTGCTTGACGACCTGCAGCTGGCCATGCGCCGCATTGCCGAGCAGGCCGAGCGCGCCGGCAAGGTCATCAAGAGCGTGCATGATTTTGTGCGCCGCAGCGAGCGGGTGCGCGAGGCGGTCGCGCCCCAGGCCTTGCTGGACGCGATCATGCCGCTGGTCACGCTGCAGGCGCGCAAGCTCGGGGTGCGGCTGGCGGTTGAGGTCGACGCGGCCTGCCCGCCAGTGCTGTGCGACCGCACCATGGTCGAGCAGGTGCTGCTCAACCTGGCGCGCAACGGCATGCAGGCCATGCAGGGCGGCGATGAAACCGGAGCGGCTGCCTTGTCGGTGCAGACGGAAAAGCTGCTGACGCTGCGCATCCGCCCGGCCGCCTCCAATGCGCTGAGCCAGTGGAACGAGTTTGCCGTGATCGACCGCGGCCAGGGCATTTCCGATGAGGTCGCCCGGCAGTTGTTCACCCCCTTTTTCACCACCAAGCAAGAGGGCATGGGGCTGGGGCTGAGCCTGTGCCGCACCGTGATCGAGCAGCATGGCGGTTTTCTAGGCTATGAAAGCGCTTGCCCGCAGGGTACTATTTTCAGTTTCACCCTGCCGGTTGCCGCGCAGGCCCAGGCACGCGCGCAACCCGTTCACCAGGACAACTGACATGGAACCCATCCACAACGCCACCGTCTATATCGTCGATGACGACAGCGGCGTGCGCGACGCGCTGGCCTGGCTGCTGCGCTCGCGCCGCCTGCCGAGCGAGGCTTTCGCCAGCGCCGAGGACTTCGATGCGCGGGTGTCCCAGCGCTTTGAGGTCAGGTCGCCTTCGTGCGTGCTGCTCGATGTGCGCATGGGCGCCTTGAGCGGGCTGGCCATGTTTGAAAAGCTGATCGGCTACGACCTGCTGCCGACGCTGCCGGTGATTTTCCTGACCGGCCATGCCGATGTGCCGACTGCGGTGGATTCAGTCAAGCGCGGCGCCTTCGACTTTTTTGAAAAGCCTTTTTCGGACAATGCCCTGGTGGACCGCGTGGTGCAGGCGCTGGGCCAGTCCGCCGCCATGCTGGCCCAGCGCAGCGAGACGACCAGCCTGCGGATGCAGCTCGACGGCCTGACGGAGCGCGAGCGCGATGTGATGCGGCTGGTGGTCGGCGGCCTGCCCAATAAACTGGTGGCCGATCAGCTCGACATCAGCGTTAGGACGGTGGAAGTCCACCGGGCGCGGGTTTTTGACAAAATGAGGGTCAAGTCGGCCGTCGAGCTGGCCAATTTGCTGCGAAATTTATAGCTTTGGCTGCTATTTTTCTTTTTCTTCCGTATCGGGCGCCCGGTGTGCCGATCCGTCCTTCAGTTCGCCGTTCTTACGGCCCGAAAACATCGTCCACCACACAATGAACACCAGCAGCAGCAGCGCACCGAGCGCTTCGAGTAACAGTAAGGTCATGTTTTTTTCCTGGGATGCCGCCGGGGCGCTGAGACGGTGCCGGCCTTCATGGCGCAAGGCCTCGATTATCGCCATCACCGCCTTGCTCGCGTCCTGCGCCCGTGTCCCGCTGGCGCCTGAGCCTGCCGTCGGGCCTGGCGTGCCGGCGGCAGGGCGCCCGGCCGATGCTAGCGCGCTGCCGCCGATCCGGCTGCAGGGCAAAAGCCGCTGGGTGCCGGTGCAGTGGGCCGAGCTGCCGGGCTTCGAGGAAGACGCGTTGTTTGAAGCCTGGAACGCCTGGATCAAAAGCTGCGAGCGGCCCGGCCCGGCATTTGCCCCCTTGTGCGGCGAGGTGCGGCGCCTGAGCATCGCTTCCCCGCAGGAGCAGCGCGCCTGGATGGTGGCCCGGCTGCAGCCCTACCGGGTCGAAACGCTGCAGGGCGCGGCCGATGGGCTGCTCACCAGCTATTACGAGCCGGTGCTCAAGGCGCGCCGCCAGCCCGGTGCCGGCTATGCGGTGCCGCTGTACCGGCCGCCCGCCGCTCTAGGCAACCGCAAGCCGTGGTTTTCACGCCAGGACATCGACTCCCTGCCTGAGGCCCGCGCTGCCTTGCGGGGCCGTGAAATCGCCTGGGTCGATGACCCGGTCGAGGTGATGTCGCTGCACATCCAGGGCTCGGGCCGGCTCAACATCACCGAGCCCGACGGCTCGCAGCGGGTCGTGCGGGTCGCCTATGCCGGCTCCAACGAGCAGCCGTTTCGCAGCATTACCCAGTGGCTGGCCGACCAGGGCGAAGGGAAAATGCTCGCGCCTTGGGTCGAATCGACCAAGGCCTGGGCGGCGAAAAACAACCCGCAGCGGGTGCAGCAGATGCTCTGGAGCAACCCGCGCTACACCTTTTTCCAGGAGCAACCGCTGAACGACTTCGACGCCGGCTTCGGCCCCAAGGGCGCGCAGGGCGTGGCGCTCACGCCGGGCCGCTCCATCGCGGTCGATCCGGGCAGCATCCCCTACGGCACGCCGGTCTGGCTGGCCTCGCGCGGCGGCGCGGCCAACTTGCAAAAACTGGTGCTGGCGCAGGACACCGGCAGCGCCATCGTCGGCGCGGTGCGGGCCGATTACTTTGCCGGCACTGGTATTGAAGCCGGCTTGCTGGCCTCCCGGGTCAACCAGCCGCTGCGGCTATGGGCGCTCTGGCCCAAATAAACACTGAAAGGCAGGCACATGAAACACCATGCAGGCAAACCAGGCAACCCCCCCCAGCGAATAGCGGCCGTGATGGCGCTGGCAGGCCTTGCGGCGCTGGCGGGCTGCACCGGCCTGACGACGGGCGGCGGTTCTTCAAGCGCCGCCGTGGCCACGGCTTACCGCTGCGCGCAGGGCATGCCGTTCACGGTCCGGTTTGTCGATAACACCGCCGTGCTCCAGAGCCAGCGCGGCGACGATGTGCTGCTGCGCGACGCCGGCGGCCAGGGCACGCAGACGGTGTACAGCAATGCCCGGCTGCGCGCCGAGTTCGGCCTGGGTGCCGATGGACGCCAGGCGGCGCTGCACTACCTGGGCCAGCCGCTGGTGGCGCGCTGCATGCGCGACTGAGCGGCTTCATGGCTGGGCTTGCGCTCATGCCTCCAGCCCTTCAATAGCGCAACTCGCCTGCGCTGCTTACGATGGGTCAGCTCCACATAGTTGGCGCCCTTGTGAGACTGCGGCGTGTAGTTGACGATGCACTTTTCCCAGGGCAGAGCGCCCAGGCTCTCAAAGAGCATGGGCCTGCCAGGGCGCAAGCACCCTCTTGCCATCACTGCATTCAAGACGGCCACCAAATTTTTGCTACTAAATTAATAGCTAAAAAATCATGCTGTAATTGCGCAAGAGGCTGTTTTGATATTCAAAAGTTGTCTGCTGGGCAAAGCGCAGTGCCCCAGCCGCCTGGCATGCCTGAAGCCTTCGCAGTCAGGTTCCGTGAGTTTTACAACAAATAAATTACGGAGCAAGAAGTCGTCCATCAATGGGCAAGCCATGGTTTTGAAGCCATGCGGCGCAAGCCTTCACGGACTTGTCATGCAACTGCCACACCAGTGTCATGAACGCGCCTTACCGTAGCGGTTCCACGATTCAAACCTGCTACCGAAAGGGTATTCCATGACCGCAGTTTCCCGCCCCGAGCACCTCGCGCTCCAGGCCCACGACGATGAAAATTGCAACCACAGCGGCAACCCTTGCCTGAACGACCTGATTGAAGCGCGGCTGAGCCGCAGGAGCATGTTCAAGGCCAGCCTGGGCAGCGCTGGCACGGCCGTGCTGGCCAGCTTCGGCCTGGCGGCCTGCGGCGGCGGCGACGATGACGCCGTGGCGGCCCCGCTGCCCTCGGCGCCCACGGACGTCAAGCTCGGCTTCAGCCCGGTCGCCAAGACCCTGGCCGACAAGGTGACGATTGCAGCGGGCTACACCGCCACCCCGATCTATGCCCTGGGCGACCCGCTCACCGCCGCCACCCCGGCCTATAAAAACGACGGCACCGACACCGACTTCGACAACCGCGCCGGCGACCACCACGACGGCATGGAGTACTTCGGCCTGAACGCCGCCGGCACCGGCCGCGATGCCAACGGCAGCGAGCGCGGCCTGCTGGTGATGAACCATGAAGCCCTGTCCGACCAGTTCCTGCATGCGGCTGGCGTCACGCCGAACCCGCGCCCCGCTGGCGAGGCCGATAAAGAAATTCCGGCCCACGGCATTTCAATCGTTGAAGTGCGCAACACCGGCGGCAAGTTTGCCTACCAGCAGGCTTCCAGCTTCAACCGCCGCATCACCCCCCTGACGCCGATGGTGCTCAGCGGCGCCGTGCGCGGCAATGCGCTGGTGAAAACCAAATACTCCGCCGCCGGCACCGACTGCCGGGGCACCATCAACAACTGCGGCACCGGCTACACCCCCTGGGGCACCTACCTGTCGGGCGAGGAGAACTGGGCCGGCTATTTCACCCGCTCGGCCACCGACAACGCGGCGCGCGACGCCAAAAGCGTGGCCTCGCTGAACCGCTACGGCCGCGCCCAGGGCGCCGCCAGCCGCCACGGCTGGGAAACCGCCGGCACGGCCGACAAATACGCCCGCTGGAACATCAGCCAGACCGCAGGCGCCGCCGACGGCAGCGCCGACTACCGCAACGAGCTGTACACCTTCGGCTACATGGTCGAGGTCGATCCCTACGACAAGAACGTGGCGCTGCGCAAGCGCACCACGCTGGGCCGCTTCAACCATGAAAGCGGCGTCTTCGGCAAGGTCGAGGCCGGCAAGCCGCTGGCCGTGTACATGGGCGACGACGCCCAGGGCGAGTACATCTACAAGTTTGTCTCCAGCAGCAACTGGAGCAGCGCCGACGCCAGCCCCGCCAACCGCAACACCACCGGCGACAAGTACCTCGACAGCGGCAAGCTGTACGTGGCCAAGCTGAACGCCGACGGCTCGGGCCAGTGGATCGAGCTGGCCCTGTCCAACCCGGCCATTGCCGCCTATGCCGCCTACAAGTTCGCCGACAACGGCGACATCGCCATGAATTCGCGCCTGGCGGCCGACGCCGTGGGCGCCACCCGCATGGACCGGCCTGAATGGTGCGCGGTCAATCCCGGCAATGGCGAGATTTACTACACCCTGACCAACAACTCCAGCCGCAAGGTCGAGCCCGCCAGCGCCACCCAGATGGCGGTGGACCCTTCCAACCCGCGCGCCTACACCGACTCTTTTGGCGGCGCCGCCGCCGGCTCGCCCGGCAACATCAACGGCCACATCCTGCGCATGCGCGAAGCCGGCGACCAGCCCGGCGCCAGCGCCTTCACCTGGGACGTGTACCTGTTCGGCGCCCAGTCGGACGCCGACCTGGCCAAGGTCAACCTGTCCAGCCTGACCGGCGACCAGGACTTTTCCAGCCCCGACGGCCTGTGGTTCAGCCCGAAGACCGGCCTGCTGTTCATCCAGACCGACGACGGCGCCTACACCGACGTGAGCAACTGCATGATGCTGATCGGCAAGCCAGGCAAGGTCGGCGATGGCACCACGCCCACGCTGACCTACACCAAGGCCGACGGCAGCCAGCTTACGGTGCAGACCCGCCTGGGCGCCAAGCCGACCGCCGACACGCTCAAGCGCTTCCTGGTCGGCCCGATGGATTGCGAGATCACCGGCTGCACCGAAACCCCTGACGGCAAGACAGTGTTCATTAATATCCAGCATCCGGGCGAGCGCATCACCAAGGCCACCATTTCCGACCCGTCCAAGTTCACCAGCCACTGGCCGGGCAACGCCGGCTACGGCGCGGGCGGCGCCACGGCCCGGCCGCGCTCGGCGACCATCGTGATCACCAAGAACGATGGCGGCCTGATCGGCAGCTAAGCCAGCCTGGCGCCTGGTGCATTTATTGTGGCCAGCCAGCTGATTTCGAGCATCAAACGGGCCTCTGGCGCATGCACAACCTGCGCCAGCAGCTATGAATTAAATAGCGAAAAACCACTGCGTGGCTTGAATGCCGCGATGGCAAGCCAGGGTAATTCATCGCTTGGCCCAGTTCTCGGATAACAACAGGCTGATTCCGGCCCAGCCGGTTGCCCGGTCTCCTGCGGAGGCCGGGCTTTTCTTTTTGTAATTGCTATTGAATTAATAGCTGCCTGCGCATGAATTGCTTGCGCTACAGCCCTTATTTGCTTGAATTCCTGGTTGCGGGGGGCATCAGGTGCCCCAGCGGCAGCGCGCTGCTCGCCTTGACTTCGCCCAGCGAAAAACTGGTGTGCAGGTCTTTCACGTTGGGCAGGTTGATCAGCACGTCTCTGGCGAACTGGCTGAAGGTGTTCAGGTCGCGGCTGACCACCTGCAGCTCGAAGGTGCCGGTGCCGCTGATGTAGTGGCAGCTCACCACCTCGGGAATCTTGCGGATCGCCTCTTCAAGCGTGTGCAGCACGTCGCCGCTGTTGCGGGCGGCGTCCAGCCGCACGAAGGCCAGCACGCCCAGGCCGATCTTGTGGCGGTTGATCTCGGCCCTGTAGCCGGTGATGAAGCCGCTTTCCTCCAGCGCCCGCACCCGCCGCCAGCAGGGCGCGGTCGACAGGCCCACGCGCGAGGCCAGCTCGGTGTTGGTCAGCCGCGCGTCAAGTTGCAACTCATTCAGTATGGCGATATCAAACTTGTCCAATGTTTCCATTTTGTGCATTTTGCGGCAAGAATCTTGCGCTGTACGTGTTTAATCGGGCAAAAAAAGCAAAGACATATCAGAGCGCCAGGCATACACTTTTGCCTGATGCAAGGCGCCGGCCCTAAGCGGGTTCAAGCGCTGCCCGACACCCGCCCACAAGGCGGACAACGCAAAAACCACTTCTGGAGACAAACCCATGAACGCACCGCTGCCCGAGCACATCCGCAAAGCGCTGGAAACCGTCACCCTGGACGACAAATATTCCATTGGCCACGGCCGTGCCTTCATGAGCGGGGTGCAGGCGCTGGTGCGGCTGCCGATGCTGCAGCGCACCCGCGACGCCATCGATGGCCTGAACACGGCCGGCTTCATCAGCGGCTACCGGGGCTCGCCGCTGGGCGGCTACGACCAGGCGCTGTGGGCCGCCAAGAAGCACCTGGCGGCGCAAAACATCGTGTTCCAGCCCGGCGTGAACGAGGAACTCGGCGCCACCG
>JAQGNK010000185.1 GCA_028291905.1 Polaromonas sp. | reverse complement strand
CACCTTTGCGCTGGTGCTGGTCATCAAGGACGCGGTGCTTTATTTATGGGGGCCGGACGAGCTGCTTGGGCCCCGCGCACCGGGCCTGAAGGGCTCCATCGAGATCCTGGGCCGCCAGTTCCCGAGCTACGACCTGTTCCTGATCGTGGTCGGGCCGGTGGTGCTCGGCCTGCTGTGGCTGCTGCTGACACGCACCCGCTGGGGCACCCTGGTGCGCGCCGCCACGCAGGACCGCGAGATGGTCAGCGCGCTGGGCGTCAACCAGGCCTGGCTGTTCACGGCCGTTTTCGGGCTGGGCGCGATGCTGGCCGGGCTGGGCGGCGCGCTGCAGCTGCCGCGCGAGCCGGCGACGCTGGAGATGGACCTCAACACCATCGGCTCGGCCTTCGTGGTGGTGGTTGTCGGCGGCATGGGCTCGATTCCGGGCGCCTACGCGGCGGCGCTCTTGATTGCCGAGATCAAGGCAATCTGCATCTGGATCGGCGTGGTCGAGATTTTCGGCATCAGCATCTCGTTTTCCAAGCTCACGCTGGTGGCCGACTTTTTGGTCATGGCCATCGTGCTGGTCTGGCGGCCTTGGGGGCTGTTCGGCCGGCCCCAGGCGCCCAGCCGCTATGTCGGCATGCAGGAAGAGCCGCTGCGAAAAAGCAGCCGCGCCTATGTGATGGCCGCCGCCGTGCTGGGCCTGGTGCTGGCCGCCGTGCCGTTCTTCACCGCCAACTCGCCCTACACCACGGTGCTGATGATCGACCTGCTGATCTCGGCGCTGTTTGCCGCCAGCCTGCACTTCATCATGGGGCCGGCCGGCATGCATTCCTTCGGCCATGCCGCCTATTTCGGCCTGGGCGCCTATGGCGCGGCGCTCTTGGTGCGCGCCAGCGGCATGCCAATGGAGCTGGCGCTGATCGTGGCGCCGCTGGTGGCCGCCGCCGGCGCCTTCATCTACGGCTGGTTCGCGGTGCGGCTGTCGGGGGTTTACCTGGCGATGCTGACGCTGGCCTTTGCCCAGATCACCTGGGCCATCACCTACCAGTGGGACAGCTTCACCGGCGGCAGCAACGGGCTGACCGGCGTCTGGCCGTCCGAATGGCTGTCGGACAAGCGCATGTACTACTGGCTCACCCTGGCGCTGGTGGCGGGGGGCATCCTCTGGCTGCGCCGGGTGCTGTTCTCGCCCTTCGGCAATGCGCTGCGCGCCGGGCGCGACTCGCTGCTGCGGGCCGACGCCATCGGCATCGATGTCAAGCGCATGCAGTGGACGGCCTTCGTGATCGCCGGGGCGGCGGCGGGGCTGGCCGGCTCGCTCTACGCGTTTTCCAAGGGCAGCATCTCGCCCGAGAGCCTGAGCGTGGGCAAGTCGGTCGATGGCCTGGTGATGGTGCTGCTGGGCGGCGTGCAGACGCTGGCCGGGCCAGTGGTGGGGGCGATGACTTTCACCTGGCTGCACGACACGGTGGCGCGCAACACCGACTACTGGCGGGCGATGCTGGGCGCGATCATCCTGCTGCTGGTGCTGCTGTTTCCGCAGGGCATCGCCGGCTCGGCCAAGCTGCTGTTCGAGCGGCTGCGGCGAAAACCTGAACAAGTGGAAAAACTGGAAGTGGCCAGCGAACTGCCCAACAAGCTGACAAAGGCAAAAGCATGAACGCAGCGCAATTTCCTTCAGGCGCGGCGGGCGCTTTCGTCGGCGCAAGTCCGGTGAATTCAGCACCGGTTCCGCAAGCCGGCAACCAGCCACCCTTGCTGCAGGTCAGCAACCTCGGCAAGTCCTTCGGCGGCGTGAAGGCGGTCGATGGCATCACCTTCGAGCTGGCCGCCGGCGAGCTGCTGGCGCTGATCGGCCCGAACGGCGCCGGCAAATCGACCACCTTCAACATGGTCAACGGCCAGTTGCCCGCTGACCAGGGCTCGATCCTGCTCGGCGGCCAGGAGCTGGTGGGGCGCAAGCCGCGCGCCATCTGGCGCCTGGGCGTGGGCCGGACCTTCCAGATCGCCGAGACCTTCGCCTCGCTGACGGTGGTGGAGAACGTGCAGATGGCCCTGCTGTCGCAGGACGGCAAGCTGTTCTCGATGTGGCGCCGGGCTGGCGACCACAGGCGCCCGGAGGCGCTGGCGCTGCTGGAGCAGGTCAGCATGGCCGGGCAGGCCGAGCGGGCCTGCAGCACGCTGGCCTACGGCGATGTCAAGCGGGTCGAGCTGGCGATTGCCATGGCCAACAGCCCCAAGCTGCTGCTGATGGACGAGCCAACGGCCGGCATGGCGCCCAGGGAGCGCAATTCATTGATGGCCCTGACCAAGGAACTCGTGCTCAGCCGGGGCATGGCGGTGCTGTTCACCGAGCACAGCATGGACGTGGTGTTCGCCTATGCCGACCGCATGATCGTGCTGGCGCGGGGCCGGCTGATCGCCCAGGGCAAGCCGCTGGAAATCCGCGACCATCCCAAGGTGCAGGAGGTGTACTTCGGCAGCGGCAAGACCTTTGAAAAGATTGCCCAGAAGGCCGCGCAAGTGAACGCGGCCGTGGGAGCGGCAGCATGAGCGCGCACGAGACGCTGCTGACGGCCAGATCGCTGTGCGCCTGGTACGGCGCGGCCCAGATCCTGTACGACGTGGACCTGACGGTGCGCCGGGGCGAGGTGGTCGCGCTGATGGGGCGCAACGGCGCCGGCAAATCGACCACCCTGAAGGCGCTGATCGGCATGCTGCCCAAGCGCCGGGGCGAGATGCGCTTTTTGGGCCACGATATTTCCAAAACCGAGCCGCACGTTGCCGCCCGCCTGGGCCTGGGCTTCGTGCCCGAGGACCGGCGCGTGTTTACCGACCTTACCGTGATGGAAAACCTTGAAGTCGGCCGCCAGCCGGCGCGGCACTGGACCGACGGCACGGCCGCGCCGCTGTGGACGCCCGAGCGCCTGTTCACGCTGTTCCCCAATCTGGGCGAGATGCCCGAGCGCCCCGGCGGCCGCATGAGCGGTGGCGAGCAGCAGATGCTCACCGTGGCCCGCACCCTGATGGGCAACCCGTATCTGGTGCTGCTCGACGAGCCGTCCGAAGGCGTGGCGCCGGTGATTGTCGAGCAGATGGCGAACATGATTTTGGAGCTGAAATCGCAGGGCGTCAGCATCCTGCTGTCGGAGCAGAACATGCATTTCGCCGAGCTGGTGTCGGACCGCGCCTATGTGCTTGAAAAAGGCCAGATCCGCTACGAGGGCTCGATGGCCGAGCTGTCGGCCAATGAAGAGGTGCGGCGCGCCTACCTGAGCGTGTAGGGCGATGTGGTTGTGGCCGGTTAACAGTTTTTTTACATCAAACAGGCTTCTTGCGCAGGCACAGACTGCGCAAGAAGCTATAAATTTGGTAGCAAATACTTTTACGCCTTCTAGCGGGGACTGAACTGCCGTCTGCCGGGCTTTGCCGCCGCTATTTTTTAACCATAGAGAACACCCATGAAAGCCACGCCGTGCAGGATTTTCCTCAAATCGACCGCCGCCCTGGGGCTGATGGCTGGTCTGGCCGCAGCCTTTTCGCTGCTGGCCGTCGCCTGGAAATGCATGGCGGCCCGGAGCGTCAAGCGCATCCAGTCCATCGACCTGGTTTGAGAGCAGCAGATTTTCATTGATTTTTCATTGCCTTTCGTTCATTCCTCCTCCCCAGAAAGTTCTCCATGCATCCAGCCAGCGGCGCCGCCGTGTTGAAAAACCTCTTGCTTCCTCGTCTCGCTACCACTGCCGGCTCGGCCATGCTCGCCGCAGGTGACGACGGCAACCGCCCGGCATCGGCCTCGCGGTGGGTGAGCCGCTGGCAGGCGTGCTGGCGAAGCGGCGCCGCCCTGGCGCTTGCGCTGGCTGCCGCGCTGCCAGCGCAAGCCGAGACCGGCGTGACCGATTCGACCATCGCCATCGGGCAGTCGGCGGTGTTCAGCGGGCCGGTGGCCGCGACCGGCAACAACTACCGGCGCGGCATCGAGCTGTACTTCGACCAGGCCAACAAGGCCGGCGGCGTGAATGGCCGCAAGCTGCAGCTGACGGCGCTGGACGATGCCTACGATCCCAAGCGCACGGTCGAGAACACCCGGCAGCTGATCGAGCAGAACAAAGTGTTCGCGCTGATCGGCTATGTCGCCACGGCCAACCTGATCGCAGCCATGCCGCTGGCCGAGGAGGCCAAGGTGCCGATGTTTGCGCCGCTGGTGGGCACCAGCTCCATCCGGCTCAAGCACAACCACTACCTGTTTCATGTGCGGGCAAGCTACAAGGCCGAGCTGGCGCGGATCACCCGGCAGCTGGCCGTCATCGGGCATGACAAGGTGGCCGTGGTGTACCAGGACAGCGTGTTCGGCAAATCCAACCTGGAAACCCTGGCCGAGCTCATCAAGGCCGAGAAGCTCCAGCTCGTCGCCAGCGTTCCGATGGCGATAACCGCCACCAGCGCCGCCGACGTCGCAGCGCAGGTCAAGCAGGCCGCGCCCAATGCCATCGTCATCATCATGGCGGGCACCATGACCGAGGTGCTGATCCGCGATGTGCGCGGCGCCGGCCTGGGTGCGCCGCTCTACACCATCTCCGTCGGCCTGGCGGATGCCAAGGCGTCGGCTACCCGCCTGAACGGCGCCCTGCGCGGCGTCATGACGGCCAGCATCGTGCCGTCGCCTTCGCTGGAGCGCTACGGCATCGTCAAGGAGTACCGCAAGGCGGTGCGGGCGTCGGCGGATGCGGCGGACAACTACACGGTGCTCGAAGGCTATATCGCGGCGAAGGCGTTTGTCGAGGGCCTGCGCCGGGCCGGCCGCAACCTGACCCGCGAAGGCTTCATCACGGCGCTGGAGGGCTTCGGCAGCCTGGACCTGGGCGACTTCCGGGTGGCGTACAGCCCGACAGACCACAACGGATCGAACTTCGTGGAGCTGGAGATGTACAACGCAGCGGGCAACCTGATCCGATGACCTTGCGGGCCGT
>JAQGNK010000176.1 GCA_028291905.1 Polaromonas sp. | reverse complement strand
GGTGCGCGAATGCGCGGCCCACCTGACGCGGCTCGCCAAGGCCAGCGGCATCTGCATTGTGCTGGTCGGCCACGTCACCAAGGAAGGCGCTCTGGCCGGCCCGCGCGTGCTCGAGCATATGGTCGATACCGTCCTGTATTTTGAAGGCGATACCCACTCAAGCTATCGGCTGGTGCGCGCAATCAAGAACCGCTTCGGTGCCGTCAACGAGATCGGCGTTTTCGCAATGACCGAAAAGGGCCTCAAGGGCGTGAGCAACCCAAGTGCAATTTTTCTGAGCCAGCACAGCGAGCCGGTGCCCGGCAGCTGCGTCATGGTGACGCTGGAAGGCACCCGGCCCATGCTGGTGGAAATCCAGGCGCTGGTCGACAGTGGGGGGCCGAGCCCGCGACGCTTGTCGGTGGGGCTGGACCGCGACCGTCTGGCGATGCTGCTGGCGGTACTGCATCGGCATGCCGGCGTTGCCTGCATGGACCAGGATGTTTTCGTCAATGCGGTCGGCGGCGTGCGCATCAGCGAGCCGGCGGCCGACCTGGCGGTGATGCTGGCGATTGCATCGAGCCTGCGCGGCAAGGCGCTGCCCAAGGGCTTCCTGGCGTTCGGCGAGGTCGGCCTGGCCGGAGAGGTGCGGCCGGCCCCGCGCGGCCAGGAGCGGCTGCGCGAAGCGGCCAAGCTGGGCTTCAGCGTGGCGGTCGTGCCCAAGGCCAATGCGCCGAAGAAACCCATCGAGGGGCTGACCATCCACCCAGTCGAGCGGATCGAGCAGGCGCTCGATCTGGTGCGCAGCCTGCAGTAAAGCGGCAATAAAGCGCATATCACGGCTTTTGGAGAAATACCCATGAAACTCGCGGTCATTTCGGACATCCACGGCAACCTGCTCGCGCTGCGCGCGGTGCTGGACGACATGGCGCGGCAGTCGGTTGACCAGACGGTAAACCTGGGCGACCTCCTGAGCGGTCCGCTGCAGCCGGCCGAGACAGCGGACTTGCTGATGGCGCAGGGCTTTGTGACGATTCGCGGCAACCATGAGCGCCAGCTGCTGGCCTTGATCGACCGGCCCGATGGCCGCATCGACCCGTCCACCAGCGACGGCTATGCCGCCGGCCAGCTGCTGCCGGCGCATTGGGCCTGGCTACGCGGCCTGCCCGCTTCCCTGGCGCTGAATGCCGATGTGCTGCTGTGCCACGGCACGCCGGGCAGCGACCTGCAGTACTGGCTGGAAACCGTGGTGACCGGCTTCGGGCAGAACGAAAGCCCCGGCGTTCGCGCCGCCACGCCCGCCGAGGTGGCGGCCCGGCTAGGCCCGGCCACGCATCCGGTGGTGCTGTGCGGCCATACCCATGTGCCCAGGCTGGCCCAGAGCGGCGGCGTGCTGGTCGTCAACCCCGGCAGCGTCGGCCTGCCGGCCTATGACGACGACCATCCCCATCCGCATGTCATTGAGAACGGCGCGCCGCATGCGCGCTATGCGGTGATGGAAAAAACCGCGCAAGGCTGGCGGGTCGATCTGCGCGCCGTGCCCTACGACCACCTGGCGCAGGCGGCAGTGGCTGCCCGCCACGGCCGGGAGGACTGGGCGCATGCGTTGGCGACCGGCTTTGTCAGGCGCCCGGTTTTTGGGTGATGTTGCTTTGCTACTGATTAAGTAGCGCCATGCGCAGGCGCTGCCTTGCTGAAACAACGTGTGATGGTCCGCTAGCCATGCCTTGAGCAGTTCGCGAGCGTGTAAATATGGCTAATTCGTCACAAACACCAACAGGCACGCAGCCTGGATATTTGCGCACGCACTAGCCAGAGCAGGCGAAATCGGAGTTACGCAGCAGTACGCATTGACTGTTGCCCGCACAGTCCAGTCAGCATAATATTCATTGTATTTACAATTTTTACAAATAAATAAAAGAAGAGCTGAATGAGACATCCAGGGTTTCCAATGGTTTACGGTTTTTTAGCCCTTGAAGACGCCACATCAGGCTCTGCGCATGACTGGAACCCTTCATGAATCACCCCATTCCCCAGGCAACCACCACGGCAATCAAGGGGAAACTTGTCTGCCCATGTTGCAGCGAGCTGGCAACCCGCGTGACACGAAAGCTGCATGACCGGGTGTTCAACATGTTCAAGCCCATCAAGCGCTATCACTGTGACTATTGCGACTGGACCGGCACCATCGTCAATACCGACTCGCAACGCAACTAGACACTCGCGCTTGACCGGCCATGGAAAAAAGCATTTCCTGGCCGCTCCATGACTTCCTGGCTAATGCCTGAAACGCCAGCAAGTGCAACAGCGCCCACTCTATCCACAGCCGGCCGCCAGCCGCCAGCATTTGCCTGCTTGACCCTGCCATGCGAAAGACGGGCTCGCGCCGCAGTGCCTGTGGACGGGTTTCACCATCGTTCCAAGGCGGCTTGCCTGACGTGCAAATCAGCGCCTGAAGTCGGGCCAAAGCCTAATGGCCACAGCCTTCAGCAAAGCCGCAGCGCAGCACAGGCACAATTTAAAAACGCATAACCTGATGCTTATTTTGCATATCTTTTACTGGTAACCGCATGGTAATTAATTTCGATCTTCATAAAATGACTCTTCCAGCCAGTCCTTGGCGATAAAGCGCGGCATTTCCCCTGAATGCGGCGCGTTGTCCTGAAGCCGCTTGAAGTCTTATTTCGAAAAATGTCCCGTTCCCACCCACGCTGTCACAACACGCATTGACCGACGTTTATCGAAATCACGCTTTTTTAACTTTGGAGTATTTCGATGAACCAACCCGTCATGCAGGGGCTGAACCTCAACACGCCCGCTTATGTCAAGAATGCCCGGCTGATCGCCTGGGTGGCCGACATGGTGGTTCTGTGCAAACCCGACACCGTGTATTGGTGCGACGGCAGCGACGCCGAATATCAGCGACTGTGCCAGCAGCTGGTGGATGCCGGCACCTTCAAAAAGCTCAATGAAGCCAAGCGCCCGAACAGCTTCCTGGCGCAAAGCGACCCGAGCGATGTCGCCCGTGTTGAAGATCGGACCTACATCTGCTCGGCCAAGAAGGAAAACGCCGGCCCCACCAATAACTGGATGGAGCCGGCCCAGATGCGCGCCACGCTGCAGCCGCTGTTCGATGGCTGCATGCGCGGCCGCACGATGTATGTGGTGCCGTTCAGCATGGGACCGCTGGGCTCGCCGATTGCCCACATCGGCATCGAGCTCTCGGACAGCCCGTATGTGGCGGTCAACATGAAGATCATGACCCGCATGGGCCAGGCCGTTTTCGACGTGCTCGGCCTTGAAGGCGACTTCGTACCGTGCGTCCACACGGTAGGCGCGCCGCTGGCCGAGGGCCAGGCCGATGTGAAGTGGCCTTGCAACAAGACCAAGTACATCGTGCACTACCCGGAAACCCGCGAAATCTGGTCCTACGGCTCGGGCTACGGCGGCAATGCGCTGCTGGGCAAGAAATGCTTCGCGCTGCGCATCGCCTCCAACATGGGCCGCGACGAAGGCTGGCTGGCCGAGCACATGCTGATTTTGGGCGTCACCAACCCGCAAGGCAAAAAATACCATGTGGCGGCGGCCTTTCCAAGCGCCTGCGGCAAGACCAACTTCTCGATGCTGGTGCCGCCCGCCGGCTTCGAGGGCTGGAAAGTCACCACCATCGGCGACGACATCGCCTGGATCAAGCCCGCCGCCGACGGCAGGCTCTACGCCATCAACCCGGAGGCGGGCTATTTCGGCGTCGCGCCCGGCACCAACCTGCTGACCAACCCGAACTGCATGCGGAGCCTGGACCAGGGCGCCATCTTCACCAACGTCGCGCTGACCGACGACGGCGACGGGTGGTGGGAAGGCATGGAATACGATGCACCAGGCAAGGCGCTGCCAGATCACCTGATCGATTGGCAGGGCAAGGACTGGACGCCGCAAATCGCCAAGGAAACCGGCGCCAAGGCCGCGCACCCCAATTCACGCTTCACCGTGCCCGCCACCAACAACCCGGCGCTCGACAGCGCCTGGGACGACCCGAAAGGCGTGGCGATTGATGCTTTCATCTTCGGCGGCCGCCGCTCGACCACCGTGCCGCTGGTGACCGAAGCGCGCAACTGGGTCGAAGGCGTGTACATGGCCGCGACCATGGGCAGCGAAACCACCGCCGCCGCCACCGGCCAGGCCGGCGTGGTGCGCCGCGACCCGTTTGCGATGCTGCCGTTTGCCGGCTACAACATGAGCGACTACTTCCAGCACTGGCTGACGCTGGGCGAGAAGCTGCAGGCCAGCGGCGCCACGCTGCCCAAGATCTACACCACCAACTGGTTCCGCAAGGGCGCCGACGGCAAGTTCACCTGGCCCGGCTACGGCGAGAACATGCGCGTGCTGGCCTGGATGATCGACCGCATCGAGGGCAAGGGCCGGGGCCAGGAAAACATCACCGGCGTCAGCCCCAGCTATGAAGACCTGAACTGGACCGGCCTGGACTTCAGCGCCGAGCAGTTCAAGACCGTCACCAGCATGGACAAGGCCGCCTGGCTGAAAGAGCTGGAGCTGCATGCCGAGCTGTTCCAGCAGCTCGAACACCGCCTGCCCAAGGAAATGGGCGAAACCAAGGCGGCGCTTGAGCGCCGCCTTGCCGCTTGATTGAGCAGAGCGCCAAAAGAATCACCGGCGCGGCGCAGGTTTGCGCCGCGGCGTTGAATCTGCCCTACGGCTTGTAGAGCAGGTACGAACACAAAAAAGCCACCTGATGAGGTGGCTTTTTAATGGCGGTGGCCTGGCTGAACTGCGCGGTTTGCTACCGCTTCAAACTGTCAGAGATAGTTGCGTTCATAGGCGCGCTGCACCGAGTAGGCGCGTGACTTCACCGCACGGCCGGCGGCTGGCGCGGCACTCGTTTCATCGCAGGATTCGCTGCGTGTCATGGCGGCCTGGAGCTCAGCCATCACACGGCTGTCCTGCCGGGCAGTGGCCCACAGGCGCTGGTCGGCACGGGCTTCGGCCAGGCTGCGCGACCAGTCATCAAGGCTGCGTTTGGTGCGCACTGCGATGCGACGCGCCGCATTGGCAAACATCGCAAGCACCGCGAAGGCCACGAACCACATGGCGATCCACATCACCAGCAGATGGCCTTCGGTGATGCTGTCCATGACCTGGTAGGCCACGACCATGACGGCAGCCGCCACGGCGGACAGCAGCAGCGTGGAAAAGCCGCGCGTTCCTGAAAATCCGCCGCGCGCCTGGCGGGCCGCATCCATCACCGCTTCGACGCGGTCGGCGCCTTGATGGCGGGAAGAATAATTGGTATTGACAAAACTGGTCATGATGAAGGTTCCTTTCGCTTTCTGCGCAGCACTTGCTGCAGCAGATGTCGGTATATTAGGGTTAATACCTATATATGCCAACTTTATCTTTGTGATTGTTTGCATTCATGCCAGTGATGAATCATCGGCTGAAACAGCCTCGCGGCACACCGGCATGTTCAGCGGATCACGCTGAGATAGGCGCAAGCCGCACTGCGAAGCTCCTCTGCCTGGTGCGGGTCGCGTCCGGCACTGGCTTGGGCGCATTCCATCAGCTGGTGCGCGACATCGCCGCTGGCACTGCCGGCGGGGCTTTTGCTCGAAGACATCAAGGAAGCGATTTTTGAAAGAAAGTGGTCCATATCAAACTGCCTGAAGCAGTGGGGTAAGTTGCGATACCCAAAGAGTAAGGGTTTTCCCTATGTTTACAAGTCTGATCTCAGCCACAAACCATGCAAATCCTGCATGGCCCTACGCATTCTTGCCCGGCATGCGCGCAAGTCCGCAGGCCTGAAGACGGACGCGCCTTGCAGCACAATGCGCAGGGTGAACATCCAGCTCCTGTCCGACCTGCACCTTGAATCGAATCCGCACTTCAAGCCCAAGCCCCTGCCCGGCGCCGATGTGCTGGTGCTGGCAGGCGACATCGGCTCGTATCAGCAAGGCTCGCTGCTGGCCAGCCTGGGCATCGCGGACTTCGGCCTGGCGCGGTTTTCACCGCTGCCGGCGGCGCTTGGCGGCGCTAGCTGGCCGACGCCGGTGCTGTTCGTGCCGGGCAACCATGAATACGACGGTCTGGAGTGGGGCGAGGCCCAGGCGCGGCTGCGCGAGACCTGCCAGCGCCTGGGGCTGATCTGGCTGGAGAGCGAAACCCTGGTGATGCAGGGCGTGCGCTTTGTCGGCTGCACCCTGTGGACCGATTTCGATGCGCTCACGACCCGCGAGGCGAACGTCGGCGCAAGCGGCAGCAGCATCACGCTGGCCGACCAGCTCAAGGCGCGGGAAAAAGCCTTCCGCGCCGCCAATTTCTACCTCAAGAAAAACCATTCCCTGCGCGGCGGCGAGCCGATGCTGGCTGAGGCCGTGCGCGAGGAAAGCCTGAAAAGCCAGGCCTGGCTGCGCCGGGCGCTGGCCCAGCCTTTCGACGGCCCGACGGTGGCGGTGACGCACTTTGCGCCTAGCCTGCTCAGCGCCGATCCGCGCTACGGCATCACGCCGGGAACGGCCGGCTTTTGCAATTCGCTCGACGAGCTGCTGCCGCTGGCCAGGCTGTGGCTGCACGGCCACCTGCACTGCCCGAACGACTATGTGGCGCACGGCTGCCGCGTGGTGGCCAATCCGCTGGGCTATGCCCGCAAGGGCGAGCAGGAGGCGTTCCGGGAATCGCTGTGCATCACCGTCAAGCCCTGGCAATCCATGGGCGAATCGCCCACTACTTGAAGGAGGGCTGGCAAGATGCTGCTGGCAGCATTACCCTAACGCTTTGCATCAGGAGCCCCCCATGAAGATTCTTCTAGCCGTCGATGGCAGCCCTTACACCCAGAAAATGCTGGACTACCTGACCACCCACCAGGAGTTGTTTGGCCCCCAGAACGAGTACACCGCGCTCACGGTGAATCCGCCGCTGCCGCCCCATGCGCGGGCGGCCGTAGGCAAGGACATCGTGAACAGCTATTACGCCGATGAAATGCAAAAGGTCATGGCGCCGGTGGCCAGCTTCCTGGCAAATCACGGCATCCACGCGAAAAGCGAGTCGAAAGTGGGGCCGGTGGGCCAGACCATTGCCAAATTTGCCGATGAGGGCCAATTCGATCTGCTGGTCATGGGCTCGCATGGGCAAGGCGCGCTGGTCAACCTCGTCATGGGCTCGGTGGCCACCCAGGTGCTGGCGCATAGCAAGGTGCCGGTGCTGCTGGTGCGCTGACGCCTGCAGGCCTGCTGCGCACAGGGCCTGCCCGCAGCAAACCCTGCCTGCTATTTTTTTCATAGCTGTCTGCGCATAAACTGCCTGCGGCAGCGCTTGTTCTGGCTTGAATCCGGCCACGGGTCGCATCGCCATGGGCGAATAGTCTTGCGGCGCCGCCTTTCACAGGACGCGCGCTGCCGGGCGCAAGCTCTGCAACTGCCCAACCGACAGCCGGGGCCGGAAAATTCCGACGCCACCCGCAAAACCGGCTTACCGCAAGCCGCCTTGTGCCGGACATCAATAGGCGCTGGTGAACCAGCCATTCACCGCAAACGGGCACGGCAGCGGTGCCGCGCCGAACAGTCATTGATTTTGATGAGGAAGACAACCATGGCATCGAACAACCAAGGCGGCAATCAAGGCGGAAACCAGGGTGGCGGCAACCAGGCCGGCTCGGGCAGCGGCACACGCGGCGGCACCCCGCAGCAGCATGCCGAAGCCGGGCGGCAAAGCCATAAGAATGATGACAAGGGCGGCGCCAGCCAGGGCGGCAGCGGCGGCCAAGGTGGAAGCGGCGGCAATGCAGGCTCCGGCGGCACCCGTGGCGGTTCGCCCGAGCAGCATGCCAAGGCTGGCCGGCAGAGCCGCAAGAACGACGACAAGTAATTCCAATCCGCATTGAAAACGATAACTGCGTTGCTTCGCCTTGCCGTGCCAAAGCCTGTTCTCCGGCTTCGCGCCTTGTTCTCGCTTCCAATGCGAATTGGAATAAGCCGCTTTGGGCTTCAGGCATTGGCTGCCTGCAGCAGCCGCGCCTTGCGCTGGCATCCCAAAGCGGCCCGCAAGGCCGCCTTTTTCGTTGCTCGGCCCGATGAGCCGCCCGTCCACTACCGGCCAGGCTTTACGCCAGCAACTTGGATGCTACTGAATTCATAGCTGGCGACGCAGATTCCGTCTGCGCCAGAGGTCTATTTGACTTGGATTGGCTATCTGGCCCAGACGGACATCTCGCGCGTTATTCCCGCGAAGGCGGGAATCCAGTGCCACATGCGCAACGCCGGCTGGATTCCCGCCTTCGCGGGCATGACGGTTTTTGTATCTGAAGCAGCTCGCCAATCAGGCTATTTGACGCATGAACGCACGATTGCGCTTGCCTTTGAATTTTTACTTGCACTGCCGCAGGGACAAGGAGCGCAGGAGCAAGGCCAGAAGTCCCACGGGCAGGCCAGTGGCTACCGGCGACTCAACCCGGCCAATCCCACCCTGTGTTCGGCGAAGGGGCCCTGGCCGCCGCCAGCGTCATGCCGGCTCGGCGCACACCCGCAGCACGTCGGCCCCGTAGGCCTGCAGCTTCTTCACGCCCATGCCGCTGATGCCGCTCAGGGCCTGCAGGTCCTGCGGTGCCTGCTCGGCGATGGCGCGCAGCGTGGCGTCGTGGAAGATCACGAACGGCGGCAGGTTGTGCTCTCTGGCCACTTCGGTGCGCCACGACTTCAGGCGGGCCAGCCGCTCCAGCGCGCCGGCGTTCAGCGTCGCCTCGGCCATGCCCTTGGCCGACGTTTTCACCGGCTTGGCGCCGCGCCGGCTGCGCTCGGGCTTGCCGCCAGGGGCCTGTTGGCGCAGCAGCACGCTGACCTCGCCCTTCAGCACCGCCTTGGCGCCCTGCATGAGCTGCAGCGTGTTGAAGGCTTCGGTGTTGACCCGCACCAGGTTGCTGGCGATTAGCTGGCGCAGCACGCCGCGCCATTGCGGCTCGGCCAGGTCGGCGCCGATGCCGAAGGTGCTGAGCTGGTCGTGGCCGTACTGCACGACTTTTTCGGTCGGCTTGCCGCGCAGGATGTCCATGATGTGGCCGGCGCCAAAGTTGATGCCGCTGGCCTGCTGCACCCGGTAGATGCAGCTGAGCATCTTGCGCGCCGCCTCGGTCGCGTCCCAGACCGCCGGCGGCGTCAAGCAGTTGTCGCAGTTTCCACAGGGCTGACTGGCCTCGCCGAAGTAGCCCAGCAGGCTGACGCGGCGGCAGCGCGTGCCCTCGGCCAGCGTGAGCAGCGCGTCGAGCTTGCCGCGCATCACCACCTTGAATTCCTCGCTGGCGACTTCGCTGGTGTCGATCATGCGGCGCTGGTTCACCACATCCTGCAGGCCATAGACCATCCAGGCGTCGGCGGGCAGCCCGTCACGGCCGCCCCGCCCTGTCTCCTGGTAGTAGCCCTCGATGTTTTTCGGCATGTCCAGGTGCGCGACGAAGCGCACGTCGGGCTTGTCGATGCCCATGCCGAAGGCAATCGTCGCCACCATCACCACCGCGTCCTCGCGCAGGAAGCGGTCCTGGCGCTCCTGGCGCAGCTTGGCGTCGAGCCCGGCGTGGTAGGCCAGCGCCTTCAGGCCGGCGTCCTGCAGCATGCCGGCGATTTCCTCCACCCGTTTGCGCGACTGGCAATAGACGATGCCGGCTTCGCCGTGGTGCTCGGTTTCAATGAAGCGCAGCAGCTGGCGCGTCGGGTCGGTCTTCTCGACAATGGTGTAGCGGATGTTGGGCCGGTCAAAGCTGCTTAGAAACAAGCGCGCTTCTTCAAGCCTGAGCCGCTCGATCATGTCCTGGCGCGTCAGCGCATCGGCCGTTGCCGTCAGCGCCATGCGCGGCA
>JAQGNK010000166.1 GCA_028291905.1 Polaromonas sp. | reverse complement strand
CGGCATGCAGGCCGGCAGCCCGGCGCGGCTGGCCGAGCGCATTGCGCTGTGGCAGCAGTTCTGCAGTTTTCACAAGGCGCCGGCCACCGTCGTCAACCTGCTCGACCCCATGGCGCATCCGCTGGACGCCGGCGCCGGACTGAAGCTGTCGGCGGTGCCGGCATGAATGACTTGAATGGCATGGATGCAGACCCGGTCCAGATCCAGTTCGCGCTGATCTCGCACACTAACAACGGCAAGACCACACTGGCCCGGACCCTGCTGGGCTTGGATGTCGGCGAGGTGCGTGACGCGGCCCATGTCACGCTGGTGTCTGAATCGCATCCCTTGCTCACCAGCCCGGCCGGCGACAGCCTGCAGCTGTGGGACACGCCGGGTTTTGGCGATTCGGTGCGCCTGCTCAGGCGCCTGGGCATGGCCGACAACCCGATAGGCTGGTTCCTGCGTGAGGTGTTCGACCGCTACCGCGACCGCCCGTTCTGGCTCAGCCAGCAGGCGCTGCGCACCGCCAGGGACACCGCAGACGTGGTGCTCTACCTGGTCAATTCGGCTGAAAACCCGGCGGACGCCGGCTACCTGGCGGCCGAGATGAAAATTTTGCAATGGCTGGGCAAGCCGGTCATGGTGCTGCTCAACCAGATGGGCCCGCCCCGCCCAGCGCAACAAGAGCAAGCCGAGGTGCTGCGCTGGAGCCGCCACTTGGAGGACTACGGCGTGGTGCGCCAGGTGCTCGCGCTAGATGCATTCGCCCGCTGCTGGGTGCATGAGCGGGTGTTCTACGAAGCGGTCGGCAAGGTCATCGAGCCGGCCAAGGCAGCCGGCTACGAACGGCTGCTGGTCACCTGGGGGGCTGCAAACCAGGCGCGCTTTCAGGAAGCGATGCGGCTGATGGCCCGGCAACTGGCGGCGGCCGCGCAGGACAGCCAGGCGGTCGAGGCCGAGAGCAAGACGCTGCTCAATTCCGCTCTGCAGGCCACCGGCCTGCGCAAGTCGGGCAAGCTGCAGCGCCAGGACCAGGCCATGGGCGTGCTGGTGGAGCGGCTCAACCAGGGCATCGCCGGCACCACCCGCCAGCTGTTGGCGCTGCACCGGCTCGACCCCGGCGCGGCCGGCATGATCAACCAGCGGGTCCGGGAGAATTTTGTGATTCGCGCGCCCATCGACAAGGCGCAGGCCGGCCTGATCGGCGCAATGCTGTCGGGCGCGGCGACCGGCCTGTCGGCGGACCTGGTGGCCGGCGGCCTGACGCTGGGCGGCGGCGCGCTGCTGGGCGGCGTGGTCGGCGCGCTGACTTTCGCCGGCGCGGCCTGGGGCTTCAATTCGACCACCGACAGGAACCAAGCCACCATGGCCTTCAGCGACGAGTTCCTGCGCACCTTTGTGGTCGCCAGCGTGCTGCGCTACTTGGCGGTGGCCCATTTCGGGCGCGGACGTGGCAATTTCTCGGAAAGCGAAGCCCCGGCCTTCTGGCAAACCGAAGTCGAACGCGCCGTGGTGGATCACGAGGCAGCGCTCGGCAAGCTGTGGCAGGCGCTGCGCGAGCGGCCCGACACCGGCACGGCGGAAAAATCCACGCTGGCGGTACTGGAGGCCATCACCTCGGCTACCCTGCGCCGGCTCTACCCGGCCTCCGGCCAATGAGCTGCCGGGCAGCGGCCAGGAGGTTGAACAAAAGCCGCCCCGCAGGCGCGCGTCTTTTGGTTTTATAACTGCCAAGCCCGAAGGCAGAAAAATTCATTACCGCAGAGGCGCAGAAAACGCTGAGTTGTGCTGAGAAGATAAATAAACTGATTTTTAGTTCTGCGGCCCTCCGAGTACTCTACGCCTCTACGACAAGGCCTCCTGGTTTTTTGATCAAATAGGCCTCTAGCGCAATACTTCCGTGCGCTGCATGCTATGCAATATATAGCAAGGCCCAATCTTCCAGTGTTGTCTCGCCGGCTGGAACCGACCCCCTGGCCTTCCCTCAAGGCGTTCAAGCCGCCCGGCATCTTGCCGCTACTAGATTCATAGCTGGCGGCGCAGACTGTATAGGCGCAATAGGCCTATTTGCTACTTGAAACTTGTTCTTGAATCGAAGCGAATGCGCCCCAAGGCTTGCCCGCTGCAACCTGCCCTGAACCAGCGCCAGCGGCAGTTATCGCCTGCCGCCTACATCGTCCTTCAGTCCGCGCCGACGGCAGCGGCCCGAACCATTAGCGAGACTGACGCCAAAGGAAGCCGCCGCTCATCGGGGGCGTGCGCCACGAACCATGTACTTCAGCCGTTTCTACCAGCTTGCCAAGAAATCCGTCAACGCCTGGATCGACGACTATGCCCCCAGCATGGGCGCGGCGATTTCCTACTACACGGTGTTTTCGATAGCGCCGCTGTTGATCATCGTGATTGCCGTGGCTGGCTTTGTCTGGGGACGCGAAGCCGTCCAGGGCGAGCTGGTGGGCCAGATGTCGGGAATGATCGGCGAGGAAGGCGCCAAGGGGGTGCAGTCGCTGATTGAAAGCGCCAACCAGCCGACCAAGGGCATCGTGGCCACCCTCATCAGCATCGTGGTGCTCGTCATCGGCGCGACAACGGTTTTCGCCGAGCTGCAAAGTTCGCTCGACCGCATCTGGCAGGTGCCGCAGGGCCCCAAGATCAGCGGCATCTGGGCCACGCTGCGCAGCCGGCTGCTGTCGCTGGGCTTCATCCTGGGGCTGGGCTTCCTGCTGATGGTGTCGCTGGTGACCAGCGCCGGTGTTGCGGCTTTGGGTGGCTGGGCCGGCGGTCTGCTGCCGGGCTGGGAGATATTGCTCCGGCTGATCAACATTGTTCTGTCGGTGGGCGTTGCCACAGTGCTGTTCGCGATGATTTTCAAGGTCATGCCGCAGGCCAAGGTGAGCTGGCACGATGTCTGGATCGGCGCGGCGGTCACGGCGGTGCTGTTTGAAATCGGCAAGTCGCTGATCAGCCTGTACATCGGCAAAAGCAGCGTCACCTCGTCGTTCGCGGCGGCCGGCTCGCTGGTGGTGCTGCTGGTGTGGGTCTATTACTCGGCGCAGATCTTTTTGCTGGGCGCGGAATTCACCTGGGTCTATGCCAACGACCATGGCTCGCTGGCCAAGGACAAGCAGGACGCCGCCCTGCCCGGCGCCGTGAATGCCAATGCAGAAACATCCGCCAGCGCAGCGCCGGGCACGATACCCGGCAACAAAGCCGAGCCTGCGCCCGTCCAACCGCCCCCCCAGGCGCCGGCCCTGGTCCAGCCCCGGGCTTTGCAGCTCCAGGCCTTTCCTCCGGACGATGCGCCCGCCCCCATGCCCTACGGTGATGGCTCGGGCCACCCCACCCTCAAGCAGCGCGCCATTGTCTATGGCAGCAGCGCCGCCGCCTTGCTGGCACTGCGCCTGCTGCTCAAGCGCCGGGGCCGCAACCAGTTTCCGTTTCCTTCTCCATGAGCCAGGCCTCCAGGGATGCACCTGGTTTTTCCACCCCGATAGAAAACCCTGAGACAGAGGCTTCGCACTCGCCGCAGCGGCACGGCTTCGTGCAGGTTCGCGGCGCGCGCGAACACAATCTGAAAAACATCGATGTTGACATTCCACGCGATGCGCTGGTGGTGTTCACCGGCGTTTCGGGCTCGGGGAAATCATCGCTCGCTTTCGGCACCCTGTATGCAGAAGCGCAGCGGCGCTACTTCGAGTC
>JAQGNK010000143.1 GCA_028291905.1 Polaromonas sp. | reverse complement strand
ACTGGTTGGCCATGCCCGGCAGCTTGATCTCGCCGTGCAGCGGCTTGTCGCTCACGCACAGCAGCGTGCCGTAGGGCACCCGGAAGCGAAAGCCGTTGGCCGCGATCGTCGCGCTTTCCATGTCCAGCGCCACCGCCCGGCTCTGGCTGAAGCGGCGCTGGGGCTGGTTGTTGGGCAGCAGCTCCCAGTTGCGGTTGTCGGTGCTGGCCACGGTGCCGGTGCGCATGATGCGCTTGAGGTCCGGCCCCTCGGCCTGGGTCACGTCCTTGACCGCCTGCTCCAGCGCCTTCTGGATCTCGGCCAGCGCCGGGATCGGCACCCACAGCGGCAGTTCCTCGTCGAGCACATGGTCTTCGCGCACATAGCCGTGGGCCAGCACATAGTCGCCCAGCTGCTGGCTGTTGCGCAGGCCGGCGCAGTGGCCCAGCATGATCCAGGCATGCGGGCGCAGCACGGCCACATGGTCGGTGATGTTCTTGGCGTTGGCCGGGCCGACGCCGATGTTGACCATGGTGGTGCCGGTGCGGTCGGCCCGCACCAGGTGGTAAGCCGGCATCTGCGGCAGGCGCGGCGGCGGCGCGCCGAGTGCGTCGCTGTCCTCGGCGCTCAGGCCAACGCGCCGCGTCACCACATTGCCCGGCTCGACAAAGGCCACGTACTCGCTCTGGGGGTCGGCCATGGCGGCATGGCCCAGCCGGATGAACTCGTCCATGTAGAACTGGTAGTTGGTGAACAGCACGAAGTTCTGGAACCACTGGGGCGAGGTGCCGGTGTAGTGGCGCAGGCGCTGCAGCGAGTAATCGACCCGCGCGGCGGTGAACAGCGCCAGCGGCTGCGGCTCGCCGGCGCTGGCTTCATAGGTGCCGTTGGCGATGCCGTCGTCCATCGCGGCCAGGTCGGGCAGGTCGAACACGTCGCGCATCAGCATGCGCCGGGCCGCGCTCATCGTGCCTTCGATGTGGTCGTTCTCGGCAAACGAGAAATGGATCGGGATCGGCTGGCTGCTCACGCCCACTTCCAGCTCGACATCATGGTTTTGCATGAGAAGCCGGAACTGCGCAAGGTAATAGTCGCTGTACAGGTCGGGCCGGGTCAGCGTGGTTTCGAAATGGCCAGGCCCGGCCACGAAGCCGTAGCTCAGCTGCAGGATGTCAGGCGTCTCCAGGATGGCCCGGGCCACCGTGTCGGTCTGGATGCGGACAAACGGGTAGCAGGCGCGCACATGGCCGGGCAGGGTGTCGCCCGCCACGTAGCGCTGCATCGCATGGCGCAAGTGGGCGATCTGCTGGTCGTAGATGGCCTGGACCTGCGCCACCGCGGCGGCCGGGTCGGTGTGGCGGGTGGAGGCGGTGAAGGAGGGGAGGTAGGGCATGGCGGCGCTCTTTTTCTTGTGTGGAACCGGCTTGATGAATGATTCAGGAGAGGCAGCGGTCATGGGCTCAGGCGATGGGCTTGACCGGTTCGCGCATCGTCACGAACTCCTCGGCCATGGTCGGGTGGATGCCGATGGTGCTGTCGAAAACCGCCTTGGTGGCGCCGGCCTTCATGGCCACGGCAAAGCCCTGCACGATCTCGCCGGCGTCGGCGCCGACCATGTGCAGCCCGACCACGCGGTCGGTCGCGTCCTCGACGACGAGCTTCATCAGCGTGCGCTCGGTGCTGCCGCTCAGGGTGTGCTTGAGCGCCTTGAAGTCGCTGCGATAGACGCTGACCTTGCCGAACTTCTCGATGGCATCGGCCTGGGTGTAGCCGACGGTGCCGATGTTCGGATGGGTGAACACGGCGGTCGGAATGAAGTCGTAGCTCAGGCTGCGCGGCTGCTTGCCTTCGGGCGGGCCGAACAGCGCATCGACCACCACCATCGCCTCGGCCAGCGCCACCGGCGTCAGCTGCAGCCGCGCCGTCACATCACCCACCGCGTAGATCGACGGCACCGAGGTCTGGTACTGCGCGTTCACCTCGATGGCGCCGGCCTTGCCCTGCTTGACGCCGGCCGCTTCTAGCCCCAGGCCGGCGACCAGCGGCTCGCGGCCGGTGGCATAGAGCACCGCATCCACCAGGATGTGGCTGCCGTCGAGCAGCCGCACCCGCAGGCCGTCGTCGGCGCGCTCGATCACCGCCACGTCGGTGTTCAGGTGCAGCGTCACGCCCGACTTGACCATCTCGCCGGCGATGAAGGCGCGCACTTCTTCATCAAAGCCGCGCAGCACCTGGTGGCCCCGGTAGAGCTGCGTGACCTCGGCGCCCAGGCCGTTGAAGATCGAGGCGAACTCGCAGGCGATGTAGCCGCCGCCCACCACCAGCAGCCGCTGCGGGAAGGGCGACAGGTCGAACATCTCGTTGGAGCTGACGACATGCTCGCGCCCCGGCACGTCCGGCAGGCTGGGCTTGCCGCCGGTGGCGATCAGGATGTTTTTCGCGCTGTAGCGCTCCCCGCCGACTTCCACGGTGTGGGCATCGACCAGCGTGCCCCAGCCGTTGACGACCTGCACGCCGGCGCTCTGAAGCAGCTGCAGGTAAATGCCGTTAAGCCGCGAAATCTCCCTGGCGCGGTTGTGCTTGAGGGTGTCCCAGTTCAGTTTTGGGGCTTCGCCGACCCAGCCGAAGCCGTGCGACTGTTCAAAGTTTTCAGAGAAGTGGGCCGCATAGCTGTAGAGCTTTTTCGGGATGCACCCCAGGTTGACGCAGGTGCCGCCCATCTCGGCCACCTCGGCCAGGGCCACGCGGGCGCCGCGCTGGGCTGCCATGCGGGCTGCGCGCACGCCGCCGCTGCCGCCGCCAATCACGAAAAGGTCAAAGTCAAAATCAGCCATGTGTTTTCCTTAAATTTGCTGGTGTCAGGATCAGGGTCAGGACTGGAAATCCTGCAGTTCTTTTTTCATCCACTCGATAAATATCCGGATGCGCCTGGGCAGCAGGCGCGCATGCGGGTACACCAGGCTGACCGGGCGGGGCGGGGGCTCGAACTCCTCCAGCACCACGCGCAGCTCGCCTTTTTTGATCAGCGGCGCCACCTGGTAGGACATGAAGACGCCAAAGCCCACGCCCGCCACGCAGGCCTCAATCGCCGGCGCATTCTGGTTGAACTCCAGATTACCACTGACCGCCAGCCGAAGTAACCGGCCTTTGTCATTGAACGGCCCCCAGGCAGGGCCAAGATTGGTGACCCGCACGCAGTTCGCCTTGAGCAGCTCCTTTGGATGCGCCGGCGTGCCGTGGCGGCTTAAAAATGCCGGGCTGGCGACCACCATGCGCCGGATGCTGCCCACCGGCTGGGCCACCAGGCCCGAGTCTTCGAGCTGGCCGATGCGGATGCCCACGTCGATTCCTTCTTCGAGCAGGTTGACGATGCGGTCGAGCAGCACCACGCTGCAGCGCATCTGGGGGTACTGCTGCACGAAGCGGGTGACGGCCGGCGCGACATGCATCTGGCCGAACAGCATGGGCGCGGTGATGCTGAGCTGGCCCGCCGGCTCGCCGGCCTCCTGCGTCAGCGCGGCTTCCGCGTCGTTCAGCGCCGCCAGCAGCTGCCGGCAGCTTTCCAGGTGGCGGCGGCCTTCGTCAGTCAACGAGATGCGGCGGGTGGTGCGGTTGAACAGGCGAACGCCCAGGTGCGATTCCAGCGCCGCCAGCGTGCGCACGGTCGCCGGCAGCGACGACTCCATCACCCGCGCCGCCGCCGTCAGGCTGCCTTGCTCGGCGATATTGATGAAGGTTTGCATGGCCCGGAGTTTGTCCATGCCGCATTATCGCCAGTCACGGCTGGCTGATTGATCCGCTTGCTGGAGTAGTCAAATGCTTTTGAAGGTATTTATTGATCTGGGCGAATCAAACAGAATTCATCCGCCAGCCTGTTTATCCGTTCATCCATTCAACTCATTTTTCAAGGAACCACCATGACCGCCAGCACCGCACCCGCCCTGAAGTCGCTTCCCGCCCAGCCCATCAGGCTTTACCGCGCCCTGGTGTCGGGCCATGCCCACCGGGTCGAACTGTTCATGTCGCTGCTCGGCCTGCCGTTCGAGATGGTCGAGGTGGACCTGAAGGCGGGCCAGCACAAGCGGCCCGAGTTCCTGGCGCTCAACGCCTTCGGCCAGGTGCCGGTGATCCAGGACGGCGACGTGACCCTGGCCGATTCCAATGCCATCCTGGTGTACCTGACGTTGCGCTATGCCCTTGACGCCGGCCAGTGGCTGCCCGCCGACCCGCTGGGCGCGGCCCAGGTGCAGCGCTGGCTGTCGGTGGCCGCCGGCCCGCTGGCTTTCGGTCCGTCGGTGGCACGGGTGATCCAGCTGTTCAAGCTGCCCACCGATCCCGCCGATGCCATCGCCCGCGCCCATGGACTGCTCAAGGTGATGGAGCAGCAGCTTGGCGCGTCGCCTTTCCTGGCCGGCGGCACGCTGACGCTGGCCGACGTGGCCAACTATAGCTATGTGGCGCGCGCGCCTGAAGGCAATGTGTCGCTGGAAGGCTACCCCGGCGTGCGCGCCTGGCTGGAACGCATCGAGGCCTTGCCGCGCTTCGTGCCGATGCTGAAGTCGCCGATTGGGCTGTCGGCATGACCTCCCCGACCTTCCACGAAGGCGAGCGCGCCGTGCAGCAGCGGGTCGGCGTGGCCGAGCGCATGGCGCAGGTCGGCCCAAGGGTAATCCGCGACTTCATGCCGGAGCAGCACCGCGACTTTTTTGCGCAGCTGCCGTTCGTGGTGGCGGGAACGGTCGATGACGGCGGCCAGCCGTGGGCGTCGGTGCTGGCGGCGGCGCCGGGTTTCATCGGCTCGCCCGATCCGTTGACGCTGCGCATCAATGCCCGGCCCCTGGCCGGCGACCCGCTGCGGGCGACGCTGCGCGAGGGCGCCTCCATCGGCCTGCTGGGGCTGGAGCCGCACACCCGCCGGCGCAACCGCATGAACGGCATCGTGCGGGAGGTAGACGATTCAGGCTTTTCGGTGCGGGTGCGCCAGAGCTTTGGCAACTGCCCCAAGTACATCCAGGCGAGAAAGCCGGTGTGGCTGCCCGAGCGGCTGGCGGCGAATGCCGTGGCGCATGAAGCCGCGCAGCTTGACGACGCGGCCCGCCGCATCATCGCCTCGGCCGACACCCTGTTCATCGCCACCGCCTACGCCGGCAGCGGCGGTAATGGCGATGAGGCCGGCGCAGCCGATGGCGTGGATGTGTCGCACCGTGGCGGCAAGCCCGGCTTTGTGCGGCTGGATGCGGGCGGCACGCTCACCGTGCCTGATTTTCTGGGCAACTTCTTCTTCAACACCCTGGGCAATATCGCGGTCAATCCGCGCGCGGGGCTGCTGTTCATCGACTTTGACACCGGCGATCTGCTCTACCTGGCGGTGACGGCCGAGATCGTCTGGGACGGCGCTGAAGTACAGGCCTTTGAAGGCGCGCAGCGCCTGCTGCGGATGAAGGTGCACGGCATGCGGCGGGTCGGGGCGGCGCTGCCGCTGGGTTGGGGTCCGCCGGAGCTGTCTCCGGCATTGCAGCCCACTGGCCAGTGGCCATGACGCTGGCCGGCAGCGCCAGCCCATCTGGTCATCGTCACCGTGAACGACCAGCGGGCAAGCTGTCGTCTTTTTCACATCCTTGGTGACATCGGCACTTGAGAACTGCTGGATGCGCCATCTCCGCCATACTTCCCCATGGATGGGGCCTGCACCTCTGCATGGCCTCCGAATGGAAGGCAGTCCCAGCAATGACAGAGCCACAAGCCCCTGGCGATCCCTCCCTGCAAGATGCGGGCGACCTGGCGCGAAGCCTCGGCACCGACCTCGACAAGGGCCTGACGGCGCAGGAGGCGGCGCGCCGGCTGGCGCAGGACGGTCCGAATGAGCTGCGCGCAGCGCCACCCGTGCCGACATGGCGCCGCCTCCTGGCGCAGTTCCAGGACCCGTTGATCTATCTGCTGCTGGCCGCCATCGCGGTCGCGCTGGTTGCCTGGGGGGTTGAAGGACGCGTGGGCTGGCCGGTCGATGCGATCGTGATCGCGGCCATCGTGCTGCTCAACGGCGTGCTGGGCTATGCGCAGGAGGCCAAGGCCGAGAACGCCGTCGCCGCGCTGGCCCGTATGACTGCGGTGACGTCGGCGGTGATGCGGGGCGGCCAGGCCAGCCGCGTTCCCAGTGCGCAGCTGGTGCGCGGCGATCTGCTGGTGCTCGGCGAGGGCGACTCCGTGGGGGCCGACGCGCGACTGGTGCGCGCTGCCTCGCTGCGGGTGCAGGAGGCCTCGCTCACCGGCGAGAGCGAGGCGGTGCTCAAGGACGCTGCCACGTTGCCCCGTGCGAGCGCGCTGGCCGACCGGCTGAACATGGTGTTCAAGGGCACGGCGGTGGCGCAGGGCACCGGCCTGGCCGTGGTCGCCGCCACCGGCATGGCCACGCAGATGGGCTCGATTGCCCGGATGCTCGAAAGCACACGGGAGGCGCCGACGCCGCTGCAAAACGAGGTCGGGCGGATCGGCCGAATGCTGGGCATCGCGGTGGTCATCATTGCCGCCGTGGTGATGGCCACCGTGTTCCTGGTCTTTGACGTGCGCGGCAGCGCCGACATCATCACTGTGCTTTTGCTGGGCGTGTCGCTGGCCGTGGCGGCGGTGCCCGAAGGGCTGCCGGCCATTTTGTCGGTGGTGCTCGCCATGGGCGTGCAGCGCATGGCCAGGCGCCACGCCATCGTCAAGCAGCTGTCTTCGGTGGAGACGCTGGGCTCGGCCTCGGTCATCTGCTCGGACAAGACCGGAACGCTCACGCGCTCGGAGATGACGATCGAGCGGGTGATGACCGCCTCCGGCAGCACCCGTGTCACCGGCGTCGGCTATGCGCCGCAAGGGCGTGTCGAGCACGAGGGCGCCGAGTTGACCGCCGGCCCGCTGCACGCCGAACACATCGTGGTGCTCAGCGGCGGCAGCCTGGCCAGCAATGCCGACCTGCGCCAGTCGGCGGACGGCGAATGGGAGATCCAGGGCGACCCGACCGAGGCGGCCTTCCTCGTGGCCGAGCGCAAGCTGGGCGTGCAGGCGCGGCGGCAGCGGCGGTTCGAGCGCGTGGCCGAACTGCCGTTCACCTCCGAGCGAAAGATGATGTCCACGATCGAGCGCGACCACGAGCACGAAGGCGCGTTGATGATGGTCACCAAGGGCGCGCCGGACGTGCTGCTCCAGCACTGCACGCGCGTGCGGGTGGGGCTGGACGTACTTCCCTTCGATGACGCGCAGCGTGCGCGGGCTCTAGGCGATGTCGAGCGGCTGTCCGGCGAGGCGTTGCGCACCCTGTCGGTGGCCTACCGCCCGCTGGCACCGGGCGAAGACCCGCAAGCCGCCGAGGCGCTGGAGAAGGAGCTGATCTTTGTCGGCACGGTGGGCATCATCGACCCGCCGCGCCCGGAAGCCGCCCAGGCGATCCGGGAGGCGCACCGGGCCGGCATCCGGGTGCTGATGATCACCGGCGACCATCCGCGCACGGCCGCCCGCATCGCGGCCGACCTGGGCATCGTGGCGCCGGGCACGCCCGCTTTGACAGGCCATGACCTGGACATGCTGGACGAAGCGGCATTTGCCCAGGCGGTCCGCCAGCACGCCGTGTATGCGCGGGTGGCGCCGGCGCACAAGCTGCGCATCGTTGCCGCGCTGCAGGCCGACGGCAACATCGTCGCCATGACCGGCGACGGCGTCAACGACGCGCCGGCGCTCAAGGCGGCCGACATCGGCGTGGCGATGGGCATGACCGGCACGCAGGTCACCCAGGAGGCGGCCAACATGATCCTGGCCGATGACAACTTCGCCACCATCGTCGAGGCGGTGCGCGAAGGCCGCGGCATCTTCGACAACATCCGCAAGTTCCTGCGCTACCTGCTGTCCTCGAACATGGGCGAGGTGCTGACGGTGTTCCTCGGCGTCGTGGGCGCGGGCGTGATCGGCTTGAGCGGCCAGGGCGAAGGGCTGGTGCTGCCGCTGCTGGCCACCCAGATTCTGTGGATCAACCTGATCACCGATGCGGCTCCCGCGCTGGCGCTGGGGATCGACCCGCAGACCGAGGAAGTGATGGCGCGCAAGCCGCGCCAGCTCAACGAGCGGGCGATTGACGGCGCCATGTGGGCGGGCGTGGTCACCATCGGCGCGGCGATGGCCGTGGTGACGCTGCTGACGATTGACCTGTACCTGCCCGGCGGGCTGATCGAAGGCATGCAGGATCTGGCCACGGCGCGCACGGCGGGCTTCACGGTGCTGGTGTTTGCACAGTTGTTCAATTGCCTCAATGCCCGCTCAGAGACCGCCAGCGCGTTCAATCACCTGTTCGTCAACCGGTGGCTGTGGGGCGCGATTGCGTTGTCGGTGCTGCTGCAGGTGGCCGTGGTGCATCTGGGCTTCCTGAACATCGCCTTCGGCACCGTGCCGCTGACGCCCGCCCAGTGGCTGACCTGCGCCGCCATGGCCAGCGGCGTGCTGTGGTTCAGCGAACTGCGCAAGCTGGTGCTGCGGGCACGGTCTGCGCGGCGGGCGACCTGACGCCATTTCGTGCGCGATTTGGCACCAAAAGTGGCCCCGGCGCAGGCAGCGCTTGCGCAGCCAGCTATCAATTCAGCAGCGGTTGGCCCGCCAGGCTTCTGCGGCGGTTGCAGCTCGGGGCGCTTGCGCTCCAGCGCGGCCATCCGATCCGGGTTCAGTGCGGCTTGATCGCCACCTTGAGCACGCCGTCGCTCTGATTGGCGAACAGCTCGTAGGCCTGCACGATGTTGTCCAGCGTGAACCGGTGCGTGACCATCACGCCCAGGTCGATGCGGCCCGACGCCACCACGTTCATCAGCCGGCGCATGCGCTCC
>JAQGNK010000141.1 GCA_028291905.1 Polaromonas sp. | reverse complement strand
CTGGGCCGCATCACGCTGGAAACGCCTGAAGAATTTGCCCGCTGGATGGCCGCCGGCCAACTGCTGGATGCCGAGCGGCAGGTGAAAAAGGACAAGATCGAGACCAGCCGCCTAATCAAGCTCAAGAAGATTCCCCGGCCTTTGAAACCGGAATAGGCCTCTGGCGCACTGGTTGCCTGCATTGGCAGCTATTGAAAGCGTAGCATGGCGCGTGCGCCCGGTGGGCAAAGCATTAAGCGGCCATTGCTGCGCGCCAGCGTCCGGAATTCAAGCAAAAAAGACCTATGGCGCAGAAGGAATTTACGCAGGCAGCTATTTTTTTCATAGCAAAATAAAGTCACCCTGGTAAATAAGCTGAAGCCAGCGCTGGCGCCAAACCAAGCCAACACCCGGGCCTGGCGCCTTGCCGCGCCTTTCCCTGCACATCGAAAGCCTGCTGGTTCACGGGTAAGCTCCCGCCCATGCCCGCCCAACGCTTTGCCTCCCGCCGACATTTCCTGCAATCCGCGCTCGCCGCGACCGCTGGCGCCGCGCTGCCGCCAGCCGGCGCGCAGGCCGAGCGCGGCCTGGCCTATGAAGTCGGCAAGTGGGCCGGGCCGGTGGACGGCTTCAGCCTCGTCGATAACAGCGGCAAGACCTGGCGCCCCGCCGATTTCAAAGGCCGCGCCGTGCTGCTCAATTTCTGGGCCAGCTGGTGCGAGCCGTGCCGCGCCGAAATGCCGACGCTGCAACTGGCCGCCGAGCTGTACGGCCCTGAACAGCTGCTGGTGCTGGCCGTCAACTTCAAGGAAAGGCCGGAGCGCGCCCTGCAGTTCGCCAAAAGCACCGGCTTCACCCTGCCGCTGCTGCTCGATATCGATGGCCAGGCCGCCAAACGCTGGGGCGTGAAAGTCTTCCCAACTACGCTGGGCATCGACAAGCAGGGAAAACCTGCTTACCGGGTGCAGGGCGAGGTGGACTGGTCCGGCAAGGCGGCCGAGCAGCTGATCACCCGGCTGTTCTAGCTACAGGCTTGCCTGATTTTTCAATGCTCGAAACTTCGTCATTTCTTGTCCCTGCAGCCCGGCATGGGCTGAATGACAAGTGATATCAAGGTTGCAGCGGTTTGTCAGGCCCCGAGTTTTCGGCCAGCCCTTGCGCTGCTACATACCGCCGGCAAAGGCTCACGAATTCCTGGGCCGCGCTCGACTGGGCCTGCTGGGGCTTGAATGCCAGGATGGCACGAAAAGACACATTGAACGCCAGCGGCAGGGCGCGCAAGCCCAGCGCCAGGTATTCCCGGGCCACCAGCGGATTGGTCACTGCCAGGCCGGCGCCCGCCAGCACCAGCGCGCATTGCGTCGCGCTGTAAGGAGTTTCGATCACGAAGCGCGGCTGCATGCCGGCTTGTGCCAGCGCACTTTCCAGCCGCCGCTGCGCGGGGTCTGAGGCCGACAAGCCGATAAGTGGAATATCTTGCAGGTCCTGCGCCTGCAGCAAGGCCTTGCGCGCCAGCGGATGGGCAGCGGGCATGACGCAAACCGCGGCCACTTCATAAAAGACAGAAGAAGCCAGGCCACTGGTGTCGGCCTCATCGCCCAGGAACGCCAGGTCGACCGCGCCCTGAAACAGCGCCTCCCGCAGCACCCTGGAGCTGTCCACCAGCAACTGGCAGCGGGTGCGCGGGTAGCTGCGCTGGAATTGCGCCAGCCCCCACGGCATGGCACTGGCAGCCAGGGCATGCAGCGAGCCGATGCGCAGCACGGTTTCCTCATGCGAGCGCAGCGCGACGATCTTGCGCTGCACCGCATCCAGGCCGTCATAGACCCGCGTCACCTCTTCCATCAAAGCGTGCGCCTCGGGTGTGGGCATCAGCTTGCCCTTGGCGCGCTCGAACAGCTTCAGGCCCGAGCGAATTTCCAGCTGCTGCACAAGCTGGGTGACGGCTGGCTGGGTGACATGCAGCGCCGAGGCCGCGCGGTTGGCGGTGCCAAGCCGCATGACCATGCGGAACACCTCGATCTGGCGCATGCTGACGCCACGGTCTTCCACCATCATCTCTCCTATAAGTTTTGGTTATTTTAAAGTGGCCAAAAACGAAACTGGAAGCCATGCGTTTTACCTAACATCAGCGCATGAACCAGAATACCTTTGAGCATCACGAACACGCCGCGTCAGACAGTCCAGTTCGGCGAAATGCGTCGCTGTCTGGGCTGCGCTGCATCGCTTGCGCCCGTGACTACCCGGTGCAGGACTTGCCGGCCGGCTGCCCGCACTGCGCCGGCGCCGGAACGCCGGCCAGCCTGGAGGCGGTGTACCGCAAGTTGCCCAAAACCCTGGCGGCCGACAGCTCGGGTTATAGGTGGGGGAGCTGGCTGCCCTACACCCATGGCGTTTCCCTGGGGGAAGGCAACACGCCCTGCCTCGACTTGCCCCGCCTTGCCCAGCAGCTCGGCCTGCGCCAGCTGTCGGCCAAGCACGAGGGCATGAACCCCACCGGCTCCCATAAAGACCGCATGTCGGTGCAGGGCGTCAGCCGGGCGCTGGAGGCGGGCGCGCGGTCGGTGGTGCTGGCCTCCAGTGGCAATGCCGCCGTATCAGCCGCGGCTTATTGCGCGGTGGCCGGCCTGCGCTGCGAGATCGCCACCTACCGCGACATGCCCGAGCCGTTTGCCCGGGCTTTCCAGCGCCTGGGCGCCAAGCGCGTCGTGTTCGACCGGGGCCTTGAGCGCTGGGCGCATGTGCGCCGGCAGGTCGAGCAGGAAGGCGCGTTTGCGCTGACCAATTACAGCGTTCCGGCCGTGGGCAGTCCGGTTTTTGGCGTCGAAGGTTACCGGGCGGTGGCACTGGAATGTGTGGCCGACGGCTGCATTCCAGACCATGTGCTGGTGCCGACCGCCCGGGGCGACCTTTTGTGGGGCTTGTACAGCGGCTTTCGGGATTTGCTGGCCGCCGGCCTGATCCGGCAGCTACCCAGGCTGTGGGCTGTGGAGCCCTTCGCACGCCTGAGCCGCGTGCTGGAGGGCGCTTCGCTGCAAGCTGAATTTGCTGGACAGACAGCGCAGTTTTCCATTGCCGGCAGCACCGTCACGCTGCAGCAGAAGCTGGCGGTCGAGCGCTCGGGCGGCGGCGCCGTGGTGGTCAGCGACGCCGATGCGGCCAAAGGCGTGGCGCAACTGGGCACCCAAGGCTTGTGGGTCGAGCTGTGCGCCGGCGCCTGCCTCAGCGCACTGGCCAGCCTGCAAGCCCAAGGCCGGGTATTGCCTTCGGAACATGCCTTGCTGCTGCTGACCGCCAAGGGCGACCGCGACACGCTGGATGCCGGTTTTTGATCCTGTTTTTTGCCTTCAAGGAGAATTTTCCCCATGCTGATTCGACCATTCCGTGCTTTTGTCCTGGCATGTGCCTGGCTGGGCGCCAGTGCCCACGCCGTTTATCCCGACAAGCCGGTTCGCCTCATCGTGCCCTGGGCACCCGGCGGCAGCACCGACGCCGTGGCCCGGGCGGTTGCGCAGCGCATGAGCGAAACCCTGGGCCAGAGCGTGCTGGTGGACAACCGCTCGGGCGCATCCGGGCGCATCGGCACCGAAGCCGCAGCCAAGGCGCCGCCCGATGGCTACACCATCGCCATTGTCGAATTGCCGCATGCCATCGCGCCGGCGGTTTTCACCAAGATGCCTTATGACCTGCTGCGCGACTTCACGCCCATTTCCATGGTCGGCACGGCGCCGCTGCTGCTGTTTGTCAACGGCACGCAGTACAAGAACGGCGACATCAAGGGCTTCCTGAAAAATGGCCGCGCCAGTGCCGTGCCCCTGACGCTGGCCAACAGCGGCAATGGCGCCATCAGCCATCTTTCCGGCGAATTGCTGGCAGGCGCCACTGGGCTGAAGATCAACGCCATTCCCTACCGGGGTTCGGCACCGGCCCTGACCGATGTGGCAGCCGGACTGGTGACCGGCCATTTCGCGACCCTGGCCAGCGGCAGCTCGCTGCTGTCGGCCGGCAAGCTGTCAGTGCTGATGGTGACCGGCTCGTCGCGCTCGGCCGGGCTGCCCGAGGTGCCGACCGCCTCGGAAGCCGGCATTGCCGGCATGCAGTTCAACCAGTGGTGGGCGCTGGTGGCGCCTGCCACGACGCCCATCGAGATCGTCGAGCGGCTGCGCAAGGAGGCGGTCGCGGCGCTGGCCCATCCCGCCACGCGCGAACGGCTGACCACGCTGGGCATTGATCTCAAGGGTTCGAGCCGCGATGAACTGCGTGCCTTCATACGGCAGGAGGTCGAGCAGTGGGGCGAGGTGGTGCGCAAGGCCGGCATTCGCCCCGAATGAGTTGGGCAGGCCAGGATGCGGCCTGTTTTTGCGGCTGTGGCGATAATCAAGGGTTGCCATGGGGCCGGGCCGGCTAATTTTTCAGCTGGCCCGGCCTGGCATCCCAACCTCTCGGCGCATCTTTCCCTGCGCTGGTGACGTTACCCTCCCTTCAATCTCCTTATCCGGAGTCGCTTATGACCGCCGCACGCCGCAGCTTTCTGAAAAATTCCGCCGCCGCCACCCTGGCCGCCGCCTTGCCGGGCCTTAATTTCGCCCAGACACCCGTGCCTGCATCTGCACCCGTTGCACGCAGCACTTTCGCTCCGCAAAGCGGCGCCTGGCGCACCTTCGAGGTCACCACCCGCGTGGACCTCAAGCCCGAAGGCGCGAGCCGCGTCTGGCTGCCGATTCCGTCGGTCAACAGCGACTACCAGCATTCGCTGGAAAGCAGCTTCACCAGCAACGGCGCGGGCA
>JAQGNK010000097.1 GCA_028291905.1 Polaromonas sp. | reverse complement strand
GCATCGGCCAGGCCGTGGCCCGGCGCGCCGCGCTGGGCTTTGGCATGCCGGTGCTCTACCACAGCCGACGCCCGGTCGACCTGGCCCAGGCCGCGCCCGATCTGGCAGGCAAGGCGCTGCACACGCCGCTGGACGAGTTGCTGCGTCGCGCCGACATCGTCGCCGCCGTGCTGCCGCTGTCGGGCCAGACACGGGGCCTGATGGACGCGCGCGAGTTTGGCCTGATGAAGCCGGGCGCGATTTTCATCAACGGCGGACGCGGCGCCACGGTGCAGGAAGATGCGCTGCTCGACGCGCTGGACCAGGGCACCTTGCGCGCCGCCGGGCTCGATGTGTTCGCCACCGAGCCGCTGCCATTGGACTCCGCGCTGCGCGCCCATCCCAAGGTGACCGCACTCCCGCACATCGGTTCGGCGACCTTTGAAACCCGCCATGCGATGGCCGTGCTGGCAACAACCAACCTGCTGCAGGCGCTGGCCGGAGAACGCCCGTTGGCGGTGTTCGAAGGAAGCGCTGAATGATCCAGACATCATTGGCCGCGACTTTTCACATCGAAAACCGGTTCGTGCGCAATAGGCACCAGCGCAGACCGCTATATAAACAATAGCATTTACGCATGCCGCCGCCATCCCTCTGCCGCTTGACGGATGGCGCGCCTGGCTAAAGTGGCTCAGGTTGGCAGCACGCCTGGGTTTGAGTTGTTCAGCCCTTCCCAAACCCCATGCCGAGCCATTTAACTTGATTGATGGGAGGGTACGCCCTGGATCAGCAGGCTTGAGGCGCCGCACTGACTTTCAGTAATAAGCCTGACGGTATCGACCAGCCCGCTTGCCCCGCCCAGACCCCTGGCATGCAGTTCGGTCGGATCGAGGCCAAGGTGGCGAATCGCGTCTGCAAAGTGGCCGATGTCCTTTCTCATCAGGCCCTGCAAATGCGCCGCCAGTTCAGGCGTAAACGTCTTGAGCGCCTCCAAAATGGCGCTCGAGCCGCTGCTGACCGACACCACGTCGTACAAAGCCGGCACATTGATTGCCAGCTTGTCCGCCAAACTCAAAACGTCCACAGCATTCTTGAGGTTGGTGAGGGTCAAGGCATTGTTCAGCAGCTTGGTCAGCTGGCCGGATCCGGCAGGGCCCATGTTGGCGATCCTCCTTGAAAACGCCTGGAGCACGGGCAAGCACTGCTCGAACGATGCTCGGTCGCCTCCTACAAAGGTGGTCAGCGTGCGTGCCACGGCGCCTGCCCGCCCGCCACTCACTGGCGCATCAAGAAAGCGCACACCGGCTTCGGCCAGGTAAGCGGCCAGACGCGCATTTTCGCCGGGCTCGCCAGTGCCGTGGTTGATGACCACAGCGCCGGGTGCCAAAGCGGCAAGCAGCCCCTGATCGTCCAGCAAGCGCCACACATCCTTGTCGTCCGTCAGGCACAGGGCGACGATGTTGCAGGCTTTGGCCAAGCTTGCCACGCTGGCGTGGACCGTGTGGGCAACACCCTCGACGGCGCCCAGCGACAAGGCGCGGCGCGCGTAAACATGCAGCTTGAAACCGGCTTGTCCAATGGCACGGGCCATCGGCCCTCCCTGGTCGCCCAAGCCGATGAAGCCAACGGTCAAGGGTAATGATGGTGTCGATAAGTGAGTCATGTTCATTGCATCTTCAGGTAACGGCAGGCATGCCTGCATGGTGCAGGCCGATGTGGGCGCTGACGCCGGAAAAGTCAGAAATGCCAGCAACGAGCTGGACCTGGACCGGCGCGCCAAGGGGTCAGTGGTCAGTTGCCACCTGGCTGCGGCTCGGGTCACGCGATGAGCTTTTGCGCCGTATCCCAAAGCCGCTCAGCGCTCGCAGGGTCCAGCGCGTAAGGCGCCACGCCCCGGTAATCGCTTGGACGCCGGGCAACAGTTTCGGCTTCGTTGCAGTCTTCAAAGTAGCGCCCACCCACGCCTTCGAGCATCGGCGACGTTGCCAGCAAGATGGATGTGGCAGCGCCTTGGGCGGTTGTCTTGCGGCGTTCGGCTGGGGTTTTCAGGCCACCGGTATGCTTTTGCAGATTGGTGGCGATGGCGCCTGGATTAAGCGCGTTGGCATAGATGCCCCTGCTGGCCCACCGGCGGGTGGCTTCGACGGCCATCAGCGCACAGGCTGACTTGGACTGACCATAGGCGACGAACGGATCGTAGGGCAGGAAATTGAAATGCAGGTCGTCAAACACCACCGGTGCAATCAGATGGCCGCTGGAACTCACCGAAACAATCCGTGCGCCTCCAGCCGATTCAAGGGCCGCTTGCAGCCCTACAGTCAATGCAAAGTGGCCGAGAAAATTGGTGGCAAACTGCATTTCCCACCCTTGCGGTGTCTTGGCGAGCTCGGGAAGCGCCATGACACCAGCGTTGTTGATCAGAACATGAAGCGGGCCTTGCCAGTTGGCAACGAATGTTGTGATCGAGGCCTGATCGCTCAAGTCCAGAGGCGCGACGAGCACTTTCGGATTGCCTGTCAACGCCTGGAGCTCTGCGGCCACCCGCCTGCCGGCATCGATGCTGCGGACGGCCAATGTGACTTCTGCTCCTGCGCCCGCCAGGACGCGGGCGGTGTCAATGCCGATGCCTGAAGAACCGCCGGTGACGATGGCGCGCTTGCTGGTGAGGTCAATGCCCTGGATGACCTCATCGGCTGTGGAGTGGAAGCCGAAGGGTGTTTTGATCGGTGATTTCATGGGGTCCTTTTGCTGAGTTGCATGCACTTTCGTGAACAGGCCCAAAGGATAAATCGATGCCACTGCTGTGACTAGACAGATAATCCTGCATGAACTGCTGCGGAATATTGCACAATGAAACCATCTGGACTGTTCGAACTCAATGCCGTGATTTCAGTCTCAATTCACCGCAGCTTTCGCAAAGCTGCGGCGGAACTGGGCATGTCGCCGTCATCGTTGAGCCATGCGATTGCGGAACTGGAGAAGCGGCTGGGCGTCAGGCTGTTCCAGCGCACCACGCGCAGCGTGTCCCTGTCGGAGGCAGGCCAGGAGTTTGTGATGCATGTGCAGCCGGCGCTGCGCCAGATTTCCATGGCCATGGAGTCGGTGAACCGGTTCCGCGATACACCGACGGGAACACTGCGCATCAGCACGTCCGAGCGGGCAGCGCGCATGGTTCTCGAGCCGATCATCCTCAAATTCCTCCAGCATTACCCGGACATGAAGCTCGAGCTGGTCACAGAAGGCCGCCTGGTCGATATCGTTGCGCAAGGCTTTGATGCGGGAATCCGTCTTGCCGAGGCCGTGCCCCAGGACATGATTGCCGTGCCGTGCAGCCCGCCCCTTCAATTTGCCGTTGTCGGGTCCCCAGCGTATTTTCAAGACCGGTCCAAGCCTGTGGCACCGGCTGATCTTTTTACCCATCGCTGCATCCGGAGCCGGATGCCAAGCGGTGCGATCTTTCGATGGGAGTTCGAGCGTCGGGGCGAGCAGATTGCCCTCGATGTCGAGGGCGCTCTCACGCTGGACAACCACAACGTGATGCGCGATGCGGCCTTGAGCGGGCTGGGTCTGGCCTACATGACGCAATGGCTGGTTCAGGCAGACCTTGCGCAAGGACGCCTTATCCGTGTGCTTCAAGACTGGACCCCATCCTTCCCAGGACTCTGCGTTTACTATCCCGGCCATCGCCAGGTACCGGCGGGACTGCGCGCCTTCATAAGTCTCGTGCGCGAAGCCACTTCACCCCAGGCACTGGCTGGCTAGCAGCGTGTGCCCTTTTGCAAGCAATAGGCTTTTCAGGGGCGGCAGCAAGGAGTCTGGGAGCGGCGGTGCATCGGGCGAGGCATGCAATACGCTGCGCGCAGCGCACACGTACACTTTCATGCTCTTATGCCGCGCAGACCTGCAAGGCATGCCCGGCTGATTCAAGACACGTCCCTTCAGGAGCTTCATGCGCATGGCTGACAAAATTCCATTGCTCGTACTCAATACACATTCGGCAGCGCATCAATCGATGCTGTCCGAACTTTACGACCTCACCTACGCGCCTACGGCGGACGAACGCACGGCGGCCATCGCAGCGCAC
>JAQGNK010000169.1 GCA_028291905.1 Polaromonas sp. | reverse complement strand
TCGGCATCGGCTACACCAGCATCGACAACAACTGGTACCGCGTCTTCCTCGGCGGCATGCTGCTGGCGGCGGTGCTGTTCAACAACTACATTCGGCGCCGCGTGGCGCTGGGCCGGTAATTCCATTTTCAGATCAATCCGATATGTCGTTGCTTCGCCTTGCCGTGCTAAAGCACTGTCTGCGGCTTCGCGCCTTGTTCTCGCTTCTAATACGAATTGGAATTACTCCAGGTCTTCCATAGCCAGCATGTGGTATTTTTGGCCATAGGAAAAAGGATATTTCCTTATAACCTCCATCATGCGCTCTGAGTCTTCACTGGAAGACGCCTTGACCATCAGGGCGTGATGTCCGTCGCGTGCGAAATCTATGTATTTGCGTACCGTGGCTCCTTCCGTGCCTACAGACGGAAGAGGCACTGTCGAATCGCCTTCTATCCTGCCAATGTCACGCAAGATTTGGTGCGGCGTCAGCAGCATCACGTCCTGGCCCGCAAAGCCTGCCGATTCAAGTTCATGGGCTGCATTTTCAGCGCTTTCAGAATCAGGAAACATGACAAAGGCGTATCCGGTGGGATAAAAAACGCCCTGCATGGTGGTCATTTTGGGGTCCATCAAAAATGCTTGCACTGATTTATCTCCTGTAGTTAAGCTGTCATTAGGGCATTCAGCTTGTCTGCTGTCTGTAGGCCTGTTGGCAAGCTCTCGGAAAGTAAATTTCTTCTACGCCATGGTTTTCATTGACAAATGACATCCTTGAAAGCACGGAGCCTTCAAGGCAGTTCTTCGGTTTTCAGTGACGGTTCAGACATCACCCGGGCCGCGCTTGCAATGCCATCAAGCAGCTGATTGGCAAAATAACTGGTTTGCGTGTCTGGCTCCAGCGCTGCGATGGCGATATTTGCCAGCGGTTGATTCAACGGCAGGTAATAGCTTCCTGCTGGGGCATCGATCACGCCGCGCATCAGGGCGACTTCAGTTTTACCAACCGCTGGGCGATTGGCTGTGCTGCTGCCAGCGCCTTGTGGGATGCCACTTGTAGAGCGGGACGTGTCGCGGTAAATGTCACCCAGCAGGGCGCTTTGTTCCATAACTCTGAGCACCTGCAGGCCATGCATGCGCAGCCGCTCGACAGCGGTTGTAGATGAGGCAGACAGCCAGTAGCCACAAGGGCGCACGCGTGACTTCAATGGGCGCAGCGCCAGGGCTGAATCCCAATCTACCGTCACTGTCTTGTCGGCTCCTGTCAACGGATCGAGCATCTGCAGGTCATATTGGGCCGGCGTGTTGGCGGCCTCGACAATGGCCTGGCCCTTGCAGGCTTGATTGCCAACCTCTTTTTCAATGTAAGGCAGCAATTGGCCCAGCCCGGTGGCGCGCTGGGCAGTGCTTCCAAGCACGCTCGTGATCGCCGTGACATGGGTATGCACGCGCCGCTGGATGTGCAGTCGTCCCAGGTCCGCGCCACGGGTTTCAATCATCAGGCTGACTGCATTTTTGAGGCCCTGCACATTGCGGCTGGTGTCCGGCTGCGGGCCGCCCATTGAAACTTTTTTGTCAGCAGGATCGGGCAAGATGGTGTGGTGCCACTCAGCACTCAGGCTCTGCCCCTTGAGGGCGGCCAGCAAGGGCCTTCGGTACCACTCTTCATCGGCCTTGGTGAGGAGTTCAGGCAAATTGGCCGCCGTGGCGTATTGGAAAAGGGCATCGAACTTTTGCACCGCGCCAAACTTCTCCTGATAAAGGCCAGCCACCGGATACTCGTGCGTGTCAAGCACCACGGCGGGGCGGTAGTCGCGCGTGAGCCGGGCCAGTGCCTGTGCCTCGGGTGTGTTGAGCAGCAAATGATCGCGGCTAATGTCCTTGCCTCCGGGCTTCACATGCTGGCCCTCAAGCGCTGCGTCGGGATTGGCACGCGGAACAATCACCACATTGATGCGTTCTAGCAGCGGTTTGAGCAGGCCTTGCGACAGTTCACGGGCAATGACCAGCAGCGCTTCGCTGGCGGCGGGTTCATCGCCGTGTTGCTGCCCAATCAGCAGCACCGTGGGCCGGCCGGTTTGCTGAAGCGAAGCCGGATCAGTGCCGCTGCCGCGCGTCAGTACCAGGGCTTCCAGCGGCTGGCCTTGTTGTGAGGTGCCAATCGTCAGCAAAGCCGCCTTGATTCCAGCCGAACGGGACAGGGCTGTCTCCTGGTCACGCAGCCAGTTGTGGATTTCATCACGCGTTGTAAAGTTCGTGCGGCCAGCTTGCAGACCCGGTGTGCTGTACACCGTCGAAGGGGCCGGAAAACGGGCAGCAACCGCCTCGCTGTAAGGCGGCACTGATTCAGCCGGTACGTTGGTGATGACCAGAGGAGGAACGACAGGCGAGGTCTGCACGACAACTGCGGGCTCGGCGGGAACTGGCATGGCCGGGCTGGTGGTGGCCGCGTTGGGGCGGGTAAGGGGCGGTATCCACGGCGGCAGCGGCACTGAGGTGCAGGCGGTGAGCAAGGTCAAGGGCGCCAGCAGTGCCAGCATTGCCGAGTGGCGACGATCCATGGAAGATGTGGCGGTACGGTTCAGGGCGTGAGGCAGATGCATGGTGGTCATCCTTTTACTGGGCTGTTGACCATGGGTCAGGCTGGACTGGCGAAATTGCAGGCGTTGATATTACCTGCCTCCCGGCTTCTGGCGGTGAGTTGGGCCCGATGCCAAAGTCAGTGCCGGCTGAAGTTCGGCACTGCAATCCGGCCTTGGCGAGGTTTCAGGGAAAATACAGGCATGTCAATCCCCGCTTTTACCGACGTTTCAGCCGATCTGCCTTTCCCAGCCCATCCGTGGCGTCTTAGTGTTGCCCCGATGATGGATTGGACGGTCTTTTAACAATACATGAATGTAATCAACAGCTTGGGCGATGTTAATTTTTGCTTGTAGCACTTATGTAGCACTCAAGCCTTGGCCATCTGTGCGGCTTCCTTCGTGGCATCAGCTCTTCTGGCGTCCAGGTATTCGGCCAGATCCTGCAGGTGAACCCCTTTTGCTGACTTGTTGGACGCCTCGATTCTGATTAATGGGATCTTGATTTCACCCAGGGACACCTTGCGTAGGAACTTTTCTGGCAGTAGGTGCGGGAAGTAGTCGCGGCAGACTTCATCGACCGAAATGATGGCTTTCGCGTTGTACTGGGCCATGAGCAAAAA
>JAQGNK010000078.1 GCA_028291905.1 Polaromonas sp. | reverse complement strand
GCGCCTTGAAACGCATCATCGAGCGCGGCTTTGTGTACCGGGGCCTCAAGCCCGTGTACTGGTGCTTTGACTGCGGCTCGTCGCTGGCCGAGTTCGAGATCGAATACGCCGACAAGAAATCGCAGACGCTCGACGTTGGCTTCAAGTGCGCCGAGCCGGAAAAGCTCGCCGCCGCCTTCGGCCTGCAAACGCTGGCGAAGGACGCCTTCGCCGTCATCTGGACGACCACCGCCTGGACCATCCCGGCCAACCAGGCGCTGAACCTGAACCCCGAGCTGGACTATGCGCTGGTCGATACCGGGCGCGGCATCCTGCTGCTGGCATCCGTGCTGGTCGAGAAATGCCTGGCGCGCTACGCGTTGACCGGCACCGTGCTGGCCACCACGCAGGGCAAGAACCTGGCGCTGCTCAATTTCATGCATCCGTTTTACGACGTCGATGCAGGCTACCGGCGCTTGAGCCCGGTCTTCCTGGCCGACTATGCCACCGCCGACGACGGCACCGGCATCGTGCATTCCTCGCCCGCCTACGGCGTGGAAGACTTCAACTCCTGCGTTGCCAACGGCATCGCCACCGACGACATCCTGAACCCGGTGCAGGGCAATGGCCGCTACGTCGATGAGTTGGCGCTGTTCGGCGGGCTGAACATCTGGAAGGCCGCGCCGCTGGTGATCGAGAAGCTGGCGGAGCACGGGCGCCTCTTTGCCACCGAGACCATCACCCACAGCTACCCGCACTGCTGGCGCCACAAGACGCCGGTGATCTACCGCGCCGCCGCGCAGTGGTTCATCCGCATGGACGCCGAAACCGCCGGCACGCAAGGCGTGTTCGCCAGCGACAAGGCCGAAAAGACGCTGCGCCAGCTGGCCCTGGCCGCCATCGACGAAACCAGCTTTTACCCGGAAAACGGCAAGCTGCGCCTGCAAAGCATGATTGCCGGCCGCCCCGACTGGTGCATCAGCCGCCAGCGCAACTGGGGCGTGCCGCTGCCCTTCTTCATCCACACCGCCACCGGCGAGCTGCATCCGCGCACCATGGAAATCATCGACCAGGCGGCCGACATGGTCGAGGCCGGCGGCATCGAGGCCTGGAGCAAGGCCAGCGCCGAATCCATCATCGGCGCGGACGCCCCCGACTACCTCAAGAGCACCGACATCCTCGATGTCTGGTTCGACTCGGGCACGACGCACGACCATGTGCTGCGGCACAGCCACGCGGCGCAGTCGAGCTGGCCGGCGGACCTGTACCTCGAAGGCCACGACCAGCACCGGGGCTGGTTCCACTCTTCCCTGCTCACCGCCTGCGCAATGTACGACCACGCGCCCTACACGGGCCTGCTGACGCACGGCTTCACGGTCGATGGCAAGGGCCGCAAGATGAGCAAGAGCGAGGGCAATGTGGTGGCGCCGCAGGCCGTCAGCGGCAAGCTCGGCGCCGAGATCATCCGCCTGTGGTGCGCCTCGACCGACTACTCGGGCGACCTGGCCATCGACGACAAGATTCTGGCCCGGGTGGTCGATGCCTACCGCCGCATCCGCAACACGCTGCGCTTTTTGATGGCCAACGTCAGCGACTTCAACCCGGCGACGGATGCCGTGCCCTTCGATGAGCTGCTGGAGATCGACAAGTACGCCCTGAGCCGCGCCGCGCAGCTGCAGGCCGAGATCCTGGCGCATTACGAGGTCTATGAATTCCACCCGGTGGTGTCCAAGCTGCAGATCTACTGCAGCGAAGACCTGGGTTCGTTCTACCTCGACATCCTGAAGGACCGGCTCTACACCACCGGCCCGAAGTCGCTGGCCCGGCGCAGCGCGCAAACCGCGCTGCACCAGATCACCCATGCGATGCTTCGCTGGATGGCGCCGTTTTTGAGCTTCACGGCCGAAGAGGCGTGGAAGATATTCGGTGCCTCGGAATCGATCTTCATCGAGACCTATGTGGAATTTTCAGCGCCGGACACAGCGCTGCTGGCCAAATGGGCGCGCATTCGCGAAATCCGCGACGTGGTGAACAAGGACATCGAGGCCCTGCGCGCAGACGGCAAGGTGGGTTCGTCGCTGCAGGCGACCGTGGCGCTGCAGATTGGCGCCGAAGACCATGCGCTGCTGGCCAGCCTGGGCGGCGACCTGAAGTTCGTCTTCATCACCTCCGCTATTGAATTAGTAGCTGGCAGCGCAGTCCAGTCAAGCGTCAGCACCAGTTCCGACACAAAATGCGAGCGCTGCTGGCATTACCGCGCCGACGTGGGCATCGACCCGGCCCATCCGACCATCTGCGGGCGCTGCACCAGCAACCTCTTCGGTGCCGGCGAAGACAGGAAGTTTGCATAATGGCCACCAGCACGACCGGCAAAACCAGCCCGAAACCCTCCGCCAAGGCCAGCGGCCCCAGGCCGAGCTTCAAGAAGACCACGCCCAGCGCTGCCAGCGCCATGCTGCCCTGGCTCGGGCTGGCGCTGCTGCTGCTGATGGCCGACCAGTTCACCAAGGTGCTGATCCTGGGCTACTAACGGCTGGGCGACGCCACCTACATCACCAGCTTTTTCAATGTGGTGCGGGCCCACAACACCGGCGCGGCGTTTTCCTTCCTGGCGTCGGCGTCGGGCTGGCAGCGCTGGTTTTTCACCGGCATCGGCATCGCGGCGGCCATCTTCATCATCTGGATGCTCAAATCGCATCCGGGGCAGAAGCTGTTTTCCTTCGCCATGGCCTGCATCCTGGGCGGCGCCCTGGGCAATGTCATTGACCGCACGCTGCACGGCTACGTGGTCGACTTTTTGGACTTCCACTATGGCAACTGGCATTTTCCGGCCTTCAACGTGGCCGACAGCGCCATCACCATCGGTGCCGCCTGCCTGATCCTGGACGAAATCCAGCGGGTGCGGCGCTCCCGTTGACACAGACTTCAGCTGGATGCTGCGGGTTCAAGCTCAGGGAATCAACCCCTGGCGGCAGCTACCTGCACGGGTATAGTGATCAGTAAAACCTATGAAGCACCTGTTGAATCTTTTGGCGGCCATTGCGCTGCTGGTCTGGGGGACGCACTTGGTGCGCACCGGCATCCTGCGGGTGTTCGGCAGCAATCTGCGCTACATCCTGGCGCGCAGCATCAGCAACCGCTTCACCGCCGCCCTCTCGGGCATCGGCGTGACCGCGCTGGTGCAGTCCAGCACCGCCACCTCGCTCATCGTCTCCTCCTTTGCCGGCCAGGGCCTGGTCACGCTGCCGCTGGCGCTGGCCGTCATGCTGGGCGCCGACATCGGCACCAGCCTGATGGCGGTGGTGTTCTCGTTCGACCTGTCCTGGCTGTCGCCGCTGTGCATCTTCGTGGGCGTGGTGCTGTTCATCTCGCGGCCCGAGACCAACGCCGGCCGCTTCGGCCGGGTGCTGATCGGGCTGGGCCTGATGCTGATGGCGCTCAAGCTGGTCAGCGCCTCGACCCAGGTGCTGACCCAGGCGCCGGCGGTGCGGGCGCTGCTCGAATCCCTGGGCAGCGATCTGCTGCTGGAGATCACCGTCGGTGCCGTGCTGGTGGTGGTGTCGTATTCCAGCCTGGCGGTGGTCCTGCTGACGGCCACGCTGGTGGGCACCAGCGTGATTGCCACCGATGTCGCGCTGGGCCTGGTGCTGGGCGCCAACCTGGGCAGCGGCCTGCTGGCGGTGTTCACCACCGCCCGCTCGGCCATCGAGGTGCGGCAGGTGCCGCTGGGCAACCTGGTGTTCAAGGCGCTGGGCGTGGCCATCGCGGCGCCCCTGGTCGGCCTGTGGCTGCGCCATGTGCGGCCCTACCTGGGCGAGCCGGCCAGCGTGGTGGTGATGTTCCACCTGACCTTCAACCTGATGGTGGGCCTGGTCTTCATCGGCTGGACGCAGGTGATTGCCGGCTGGGTCGAAAAGCTGCTGCCCAAGCCCAAGAAAAGCAGCCTCGGCGGGCGCCAGCACCACCTGGACCCATCGGCCCTGGCAACGCCGTCGCTGGCGATTTCCTGCGCCGCGCGCGAGGCGCTCTACCAGGCAGATGTGGTCGAAACCATGCTGCGCGGCATGCTCGATGTCATCAAGAAGGATGATCTGCGGCTGGCCCAGGACTTGCGCAAGCTCGACGACACGGTCGATGCGCTGTATTCGTCGATCAAGTACTACCTGACCAAGATTTCCCGCGAGGCGCTGGACGAGGAGGAAAGCCGGCGCTGGACCGACATCATCAGCTTCACCATCAACATGGAGCAGATCGGCGACATCATCGAGCGGGTGCTGATCGACATCGAGGACAAGAAGATCAAGCCGCGCCGGCAGTTTTCAGAAGCCGGCATGGCCGAGATCGTCGAGCTGCATGAGCGGCTGCGGGACAACCTGCGCCTGGGCATGAGCGTGTTCCTGAACGGCAATGTGCGCGACGCGCAAAAGCTGCTGGAAGAAAAAGCGCGCTTTCGCGACCTCGAACGCGCCTACGCCAACACCCATCTGGGCCGGCTGTCGGCCAACACGCTGCAAAGCCAGGAAACCAGTTCGCTGCACATCGACCTGATCAGCGAGCTGAAACGCATCAACTCGCACATCTGCTCGATTGCCTACCCAATCCTGGACTCGGCCGGCGCGCTGGCGCCCAACCGGCTGCGCACGTCAGCTGTGGCTGAAGAAGCCTGAAAGTGCTTCTTTTTCAATAGCAGCTTGCGCAGGCATTCATTACGCTAGCGGGCTGTTTGGCTTGTATTTTTGTTGATTTCAGTGCGTAGGCGAAAAGCAAAAATTTTCAGCCTGGGCACCAGCCAGGCACGACTCCCCGCCTTAAAGACAGCTTCTTTTTTCATAGCATGCTGCGCATGCGCTCATTGGGCTGCAGGCCTGTTTAACCTGATTTTCAGGCTGGCTGCGGGTGCGCAGGCACGGATCAGGCTTTTTTCAGCAGCCCATCGAGCCGGGTATCCCACCGGGCGCCGGGCAGCACATCGGCCAATTGCGAATCGCCGAGCGCGAACGTCTTGCGCAGCACCTGCGCCAGCACGGCGCGGTAGTCGTGATGGGCCGGCAGGTCGCGCCCCTCGTTGAGGTTGCCCTTGGCCAGCCCGGTCCATTCGCCATGCCACCGCCCGCCGTCCACCTGGTTGCCGATCAGCCACAGGGCATTGCCAAAGCCGTGGTCGGTGCCGCGCGTGCCGTTTTCAGCACTGGTGCGGCCAAATTCGCTCATCACCACGATGACATCGCCCTGCTCCGAGAAATCCTGCCGCAGCTGCGCCAGCCCGCGTGCCAGATTGCCCAGGTTGCCGGCGAGCTGTCCGGTGGCGGCGCCCTGGTTGGCATGGGTGTCCCAGCCGCCAGCCGACAGAAAGCCCAGCCGCAGCCTGCGGTCGCCCTGCATCAGGGTGCCGAGGTGCTGCGCATCGAGCTGCAGCCCTGACGGGTCGGGCGCGCCGTTGCTGGCCGCCAGCATCTGCGCGGCCCGGCCCTCGGGCGCCAACTCCATGCCCTGGCCGATCTGGCCGCGCTCGGCCATGCGCCGGTCCTCGCGCAGGGACGTGCTGCGGCTGGCGTCGGCGCGCATTCTTTCGCTGCCGAGCTGCTGCGCGCTTTGCATGCGGCTGCCGGCGCCCTGGCGGAACGCCTGGCTCACCGGGTCGTTGCCCGCGTACAGGTCCAGCAGGGCCTGGCGGGTCTTGTCGTTGGCCAGCACGCCGCTGCGCTCGGCGGCCTGGCCGCGCGGAATCAGCCTGACCGAGGCCGGTCCGGCCAGGATGGCCGGATTGGCCTCGCCCACGCCCAGCGCCACCGTGTCGATGGCGGCGCGGCCGGCTACTGCGGCTGGGCCTGGCGGCTCGTCCAGCGCGGCCAGCTGGTTGAGCCAGCCGGGCACGCCACTGGTTTTGCCGGGCTGGCCGATTTCCATCTGGTACTGGGCGTCAAAGTGCGACCGGTTGGGCGCCGGCAGGCCGGCGGCCGGCACAAAACCAAGCACGCCCTGCCGCCACAGCGGCAGCAAGGGGCCCAGCGCCGGATGCAGGGCAAAGGTAGCGTCAAGCCTGAGCGCCGTTTGCGCCGTGCCGTCGGGCGCGGCGATGGCGATGTTGGGCCGGATGGCATGGTAGTCGGCATCGGCATAGGGCACGAAGGCCGACAGGCCATCGTAGGCACCGCGCAGGAACACCACCACCAGCCGGCCGCCGCCGAGCAGCGTTTTGGCTGCGGCGGGCGCAGGCTGCGCCCAGGCGCGGCGGCTGGCAGGCGCCAGCGCCAGCAGCGCGCCCAGGCCGAGAAGGCTGCGGCGGCGCAGCAGGTCATGCGCGGAAAAAACAGGAGTGGTCATTTATGCCTCGCTTTACTTGCGCATGAAATCCGGGCTGGCCAGCATCAGGCCGGCGCGCTGCCTTGCCGGCTCGCGGGCAAGCAGCGCCTGCGTGGCGGGGGTGAAGAAGGCATTGAGGTACACCGGCTCGGGCATGCGCTCGGCCAGCCCCATGGCGAAGTCGGCGCGGCGGGTCAGCGCCTCGGGGGCGAGCCAGGTGGCGGCGTCGGTCTTGTAGCCGTCGGGGGTCTGCCAGCCATTGACCGGCTGGCCGGCCTGGCTCAGGAAGCCAAGGGCCTGAGCCACATCGCGCCGGTCCCTGACGCCGCCGGCAGCCGTCAGCGCCGAGCAGGCAAAGTCCATCGGAGTCTTGAAGAGCTGGTTGCCGGCGGCCCAGAACTCGGGCGACGCCACCAGCGCCTGCATGACGGCACGAATATCGCCCTGCGTCGCCAGAAAAGTGCCGGCCAGTTGCTCGACCAACGCCGGCGACGGCTTGTCCGCTACAAAAAAAGTAGCTAGACGCGCAGCTACCCTGTGCGCTGTGGCCGGTTTTCGTGCCAAATGGCGGATGGCGTCCTCGCCCTCCTTCACGCCGTCGCTGGCGTAGCTCTGGCCGAGGAATACCTTGCTGCCCTTGTCATGCTGGCGCTCGTTGAAGCGAAAGCCTTCGCCGCCCTGCAGGTTGAAGCTCCAGCCGGTCAGGATGCGGGCCAGCTCATGCACATCGTTCTGGCCATAGCCGCCGCCCACGCCCAGCGTGTGCAGCTCCATCAGCTCGCGGGCATAGTTCTCGTTCAGGCCCCGGCTGTTGCTCTGCGCCTGGTCCAGGTAATACAGCATGGCCGGGTGCCGGGCGCTGGCCAGCAGCAGGTCCTCGAAACGGCCCAGAGCGTTGGCCCGTATCACATTGACGAGGTAATGGCCAACGAAGGGGCGCACCGTGCCCTTGCCGTCATAGACATTGAGGTGGTTGAACCAGAATTCGGTCATTCGGGCCAGCAGCTGGTTTTCAATCGCCGGGTTGCTGCAGGACACGAGGCGCCAGGCGGCGGCGCTTTGCGCCATCTCGCGGCTGAAGGCCTGGTCGGCTGGCAGGGCAGCTCTTGCCGCGCCAGGCAGCGAGGTCTGCGCTCGCAGCTCCTTGCGGGCTTCGCGTTCGGCCTGGTAGCTGCTGACGATCTCCGACATGGGCGCATTGACGCGGGCCAGCTCGGTCGGAATGCGGGGCGCCTGCCGGCTGGCCTCATAGGCAGCGTCGATCTGCTGCAGCGCCAGCAGCCGCGACGCGGTTTCAGACACGGGCGCCGCCTCCTGGGGCGTCAGCGCGTAGCCCAGGCGCGAGGCGGCGCGCCACATGGCAGCCGCCGAAGCGCCCGGACCGGGCGGGCTGGCAACAGGCAGGGGGCGGTCCTGGGCGACGGCCAGCAGGCTGGCTGCGCCGGCAAGGACAGCGATGGCCACGCGCCTGGCCATGTGGGATGTGTGCATGAAGAACTCCTGAACAGTGCTTTTAACGCATCCAGGTCAGCCGGCGTTGGATCCGGCTCAAGGCTTTACACAGGTTTTACCCAGTGAAAGTCGGCGGCAGCCTCCCAAGGCCGAAAACCAACCCGAACCCGTGAAGAACCCGCTACAGCGTCAGGATGGTGCAGCCGGTGGTCTTGCGTGCCTCCAGCGCCCGGTGCGCCTCGGCCACGTCGGCCAGGGCAAAGCGCTGGTCGATGCGGATGACGACCTGACCGCTGGCGACCATCTCGAACAGGTCGTCGGCCATCTCCTGCGTGCTTTCCCGCGTGGTGATGTGGGTGAACAGCGTCTGGCGCGTGACGTAGAGCGAGCCCTTGGGGCCGAGGATGCCGGGCGCAAACGGCGCCACCGGGCCGGAGGCATTGCCAAAGCTCGCCATCAGCCCGAACGGGCGCAGGCAGTCGAGCGAACGCTCGAAGGTGTCCTTGCCGACCGAGTCATAGACCACCTTCACGCCGGCGCCGCCGGTGATCTCCTTCACGCGGGCGACGAAATCCTCTTTGGCGTAATTGATGGCGAAGGCCGCGCCATGCTCTTGGGCCAGCGCGCACTTTTCATCCGAGCCGGCCGTGCCGATCAGCTGCAGGCCCATCGCCCTGGCCCACTGGCAGGCAATCAGGCCGACGCCGCCGGCCGCTGCATGGAACAGCACGAAATCGCCCGCCTTCAGCCCGCCCTGCGGCTGGGTGCGGCGCAGCAGGTACTGCGCGGTCAGGCCCTTGAGCATCATGGCCGCGCCGGTCTCGAACGAGATGGCATCGGGCAGCTTGCAGACGCATTTGGCCGGCATGACGCGCACCTCGCAGTAGCTGCCCGGCGGCTGGCTGGCATAGGCGGCGCGGTCGCCCGGCCGCAGGTGGGTCACGCCCTGGCCCACGGCCTCGACCACGCCGGAGGCTTCCATGCCCAGCTGCAGCGGCATCGGCAGCTGGTACAGGCCGCTGCGCTGGTACACGTCGATGTAGTTCAGGCCGATGGCCTTGTGGCGGATGCGGATCTCGCCGGGGCCGGGTTCGCCGACCTGCACCTCCACCAGCTTGAGCTCTTCAGGGCCGCCATGCTGGTCAATGGTGACGGCTTTGGAGGTGATGACGGTCATGGGGTTCCTTGGATTCTCGAAGGGGTCAATGAAAGGGTTGGGCCGCCATGGTGCCACGATTCATGAGTGGCTGCTGCCGGCCGAGGCGGCGCAAAAGCCAGCCGGCACGGGCACTGCGGGCGGCTTGGCAGACTTGGTAAAGTCAGCCCAATGACTCAACGCCTGACACCTTCCACCGCCCTGCTGCTGTCGCTTCCTCCTTTGCTCTGGGCCGGCAATGCGGTGGTCGGCCGGCTGCTCCATGATCTGATTCCGCCGATGACGCTGAACTTCGTGCGCTGGGTGCTGGCTTTTTTCATTGTTCTGCCGCTGGCCCACCGGGTGCTGCGTCGCAACAGCCCGCTGTGGCCGGCGTGGCGCCATTTTGCGCTGCTGGGCCTGCTGGGCGTGGGCTGCTACAACGCCCTGCAGTACCTGGCGCTGCAGACTTCGACGCCGCTCAATGTGACGCTGGTGGCTTCCAGCATTCCGGTCTGGATGCTGCTGGTGGGCACGCTGTGCTTCGGCCAGGAGGTTTCGCGCCGCCAGGTCGCCGGCGCCCTGCTGTCGATGGCCGGGGTGCTGGTGGTGCTGTCGCGCGGGCAATGGGCGCTGCTGGCAGAGGTCCGGCTGGTGCCGGGCGATGTCTATGTGCTGCTGGCCACCTTGTCGTGGGCGTTCTACAGCTGGCTGCTGGCCAAGCCCGGCGGGCCTGCCGAGATTCGCAGCGACTGGGCGGCATTGCTGATGGGCCAGATGGTCTTTGGGCTGGCCTGGTCGGGCCTGTTCACGGCGGGCGAATGGGCGCTGGCCGAGCACCGCATCAGCTGGGGCTGGCCGCTGGTGGCCGGCTTGCTCTACATCGCCATCGGCCCGGCGGTGATTGCCTACCGCTGCTGGGGCATGGGCGTGCAGCGCGTCGGCCCGGCCATCGCGGGCTTTTTCTCCAACCTGACGCCGCTGTTCGCCGCCCTGCTGTCAGCCGCCTTCCTGGGCGAGCTGCCGCACCTCTACCATGGCCTGGCCTTTGCCCTGATCGTCGGCGGCATCGTGGTGTCGGCGCGGCGCTGAGCCGGGTCAGCGCTTTGCCCTGGGGTCCGGGGCCTGCGTCAGTTCCCGGCTCAACTCGGCTCCTGCACTTTGCCGGGGAATGAAACAAAGGAACAGCCAGCCACCATGATGCGGCGGCTGACCTCCTCGAACGTCATCGGCGCTTTCTGGCAGGCCTGCGCCGCGCTCATGCGCCCGGAGCGAACGGCCGCATAGGTTTTGGTGTCGCCGTCGGTCTTGTCGATCAGCTTTCGCCCCGCCACCGCAGGCGGCTGAAGGGGAAAGTCATTGAGATTGACAAAGGTCGTGCCCTCGGCGGTGTCGCGCACCATGATGGGTGGCAGCACTGTTTTCTCGCCCATCACGGGCGTGACGACGACGGCGTTCTTCGCTGCGTCCTGTACGTTGATGCCAAGCAAATCCATCAATGTTGCAGGAAGCTGCGCCAGCGTCGAGGTTTCCTTCTGGCGGGCAAGCTGCCGGTATTTTTCGTAAAGGCCGGCATTTTCCTTGCGGGCGGCGTCGTTGAAATAGATCAGGAACGGAACCCGCGCCATCTCATGCCGAAAGCGCGCCGAGTCATGCCCCATCCCCTGGTAAACGGCGTCCCCGTGGTCGGAAAAGTAAACCAGCACGAGCGGCCGGGCCACCTGCCTGACATGGCCGATGGCCCGGTCCAGGCTGTAATCGACATACCGGATGGCCGCATCGTATTCTTCGATGAATTCGGCCGGACGGCGGGCATTGACCTTGATCTGCGCGGGCTTGAGCTGGCTGAACAGCCTGTCCACCGGCTTTCTGAAATGCTCTGGAATGTTGCCATGGTAAGGGCCATGGCCGGCATAGGAATGCAGGAAAGTCGCGGTCCGGGTAGTCCGGCCGGTGCTTTCCAGCCAGTCGAGCTGTTCGCCGAAGAATTCGTGGTCCCAGATTTTTTCCACCAGGTCCGCCTCGGTGGCACTGGCGCCCGGCTTTTGCCTGAAAAGCTTGCGGGCATTTTTGAAGACCACCGAAGACGCCTGGTCCCAGGCGCCGCCAATGCCCTGGTTGCTGATGAGCGAGGACGCCACGCCGGCCTTGTTCAGCACCTCCACGATGGAAAGCCGCTTTCTCTGCGTGATGGGCAGGAAGCGTTCGCCATCGTCCAGCCCCAGCGACAGCGCTTCGAGCAATGAACGGCTGGTGTGTGCATGGGTCGCGAACACATGGTCGAACACGATGAGGTTGGCATCCATGCGGGCGCGTTCGCTCAGCCGGGGCGTGGTGGGCCGGGGATAGCCGTAAACGCCCATGTTCATGACCGAGGTGGACTCGCCGATATAGACCAGCAGGTCGGGCTGGCTGCGCGCCACGCTCACTTCGGGCGCGGGCTGGTCGAAATTGCGCGCCGTCGTCAGGAATTTGTCAGAATTTTCAAAATAGACGGCCAGGGCTTTTGAACTGGTGTGCTGAAGGGCCAGCCCGACCAGCACCGCCGCCATGCACAGCTTGATGAACGGATCGCGGCGCCGGGTCAATTCCCATCTGGCAAGCAAGCGCTGGAGTGCATAAAAACTGAGTAGAGAAAAGACCAGGTAGACCACCAGCTTCTTCAGGCTGAGGTCGGGGTAGATGGTTTCCCTCAAGGTTTCAAACCAGAAGCGGGCCTCCTCCAGGTTGAAGTTTTTGGTTTCGGCAAATGAATCAACTCCGAGCGATTCCAGGTAAAGAGACACCGGCAGATGGAAGGCGAGCCAGGCAATGGCCAGCAGGAAAACGGCGGCGCTCGCGATCCAGCGGCGTTTTTTCAGCAGCAGCAGGCCCGCATAAACGGCACCGATGAAAAAAAGGTATTCGCCGCTGCGGTCCCGAAGGACGAACAGCAGGTACTCGACCGGGGCCGGCAAGGACTGCACGGACAGCCCGGAAGCGACGCTGCATCCAGCACCTGCAAGCAGCAGGAGGGCTGCTGCCGCGACCTTGGGAAATACAGTCCTTGTCATGCGTTGTGTTCATTGTTCGTGCGGCCAGAATTTTGCTGGTGTCAAGGCGCCAGTCCCGGCATGCACGCGATGAAAGTTGGCCGAAGGCGCCCCTGCCTGCCCGGCAAACCACAAGCCTTGAAAATTTACCGAGGCGCCCGCCGGCGCAAGGCGCACTGGCTTCGCACATGGTCGTCAGCCGGCAGCCCGGCAAACGCAGGAAAGCGCTTACCGCCTTTGGGACTACGGGAAATTCGCACTGGCAGCCATGATGGACCTGCGCAGTTCAGGCCGCCTGACTTTGGATCAGAACGTTCCCGGATAAGCCCCGCCATCGGCCAGCACATTCTGGCCGGTGATGTAGGCCGCATGCACGCTGCACAGGAAGGCGCAGATGGCGCCGAATTCGTCCGGCGTGCCGAAGCGCCGGGCCGGAATCTTGGCAAGGCGCGCATCGGCCTGGGCCTGCAGCGACTGGCCGGTTTTCTGCAGCGTCGCCTGCATCATGGTCTTGATGCGGTCGGTGTCGAACACGCCGGGCAGCAGGTTGTTCAGGGTCACGCCCTGCGCCGCCAGCGGGGTGCGGGCCACGCCGGCGACAAACCCGGTCAGCCCGCTGCGCGCGCCGTTGGACAGGCCCAGGATGTCGATCGGCGCCTTGACCGAGCTGGAGGTGATGTTGACGATGCGGCCAAAACCCCGCGCCGCCATGCCATCGACCGTCGCCTTGATGAGTTCAATCGGCGTCAGCATGTTGGCATCGACCGCCTTGATCCAGGCGTCCCGGTCCCAGTCGCGGAAATCCCCCGGCGGCGGCCCGCCGGCGTTGGTGACGACGATGTCGAAATCCTGGCGCACCGCGAACACCGCAGCGCGGCCTTCTTCGGCGGTGATGTCGGCAGCAACGAATTGCACGCTGGCGCTTGCCGGGCGTCCATTGTCCGCTATCAATTTTTCAGCAGCGGCCTGCAGCGCCTTGGCGCCACGGGCGACGATCAGCACATTCACCCCTTCGCGCACCAGCGCCTGGGCGCAGCCAAAACCCAGCCCCTTGCTGGCGCCGCACACGAGCGCCCACTTGCCGTCAATGCCTAAATTCATGTTGATTCCTGGTTATGCCGATGGCGGAAAAGCCATCTTACGAAATAAGGCTTGTACGCCGACAAAGCCGGCGCATGGCGCTAGCGGCTGATGGGCTTTGGCGCAGGCTGCAGCCTGGCTTGCATCCAGCCCAGCAAAGCCTGAACTCTGGCGGCCTGGATGCGGCTTTGCGGCACCAGGGCCTTGAGCCACAGGTCGGTCATCGGGTAGTCGCTCAGGATGGGCACCAGGGCGCCAGCCTGCAGAGCCGGCCCCGCCAGGTAGGCCCCCAGAATCGCAATGCCATTGCCTGCAAGGGCCGCAGACAGCAGCAGCTGTGCCTCATTGGTGCTGAGCCGGGGCTGCAAGTCCACCCGCATCGGGCCGCGGCTGCTGGAGAAATCCCAGGTGCTGCCGGTGGGCAGAAAAACCAGGGTGTCGTGCTGCGGCAGCTCGCCCGGGGACGTTGGCACGCCTTTGCGCGCGAGGTAGGCCGGCGACGCGCAGACCAGGCGCGGCATGGCGCACAGGGCCAGCTCGACAACCCCGCCGAAGGTATGCGGCAGCAGGGTCAGGGCGATGTCAAAGCCTTCGTCCACCGGATTGACAGCGCGGTCCAGGGCGATGACTTCAAGGCGGATCAATGGGAACTGCTGTGCAAAACCGTCCAGCATAGGACCGATCAGGACGGCCGCAACTGTGCTCGGCACTTTCATCCGGATACTGCCCTGAAGGCTGTGCGCTGTGTCCTGCACCTCGCTGAACAGGTCGTCAACGTCGGCCAGCAGGCGCTGCACCGTGGGCAGGTAGCGCTGGCCGGTCGGCGTCAGGCTGACCCGGCGTGTGCTGCGCTCGAACAAAGGGCTTTTCAGGCGCCACTCGATCTGGCTGATGCGCTTGGTGACAACAGAGGGCGCGACCTTTAGATCGCGCGCTGCCGCGGCAAAGCTGCCCGTGCGCGACACCGCCAAAAAGGCGCGCAGATTGTTCAGGGTATCCATGACTATTCTCGATTCGGAAATTCAATGTGCTTATTCTGGTCTATTGTTCTTGCTAAGTCTGCAATTTACGATAAAGGCTTCACAAAATGGCCCTCCCGGGCAGGAGACCCCTCATGCAGACGACAACGCCGGCAATGACTTTGACCGAACCCAGCCGCCAGACCCCGGTATGGGGCAGCTATGACGTGCTGGTGCTGGGGGGCGGCCCGGCCGGCATTGCGGCAGCGGCGGCGGCGGCAAAAACCGGACAGTCCACCTTGCTGATCGAGGCTTATGGCTTTCTGGGCGGCATGGGCACGGCGGCGGGCGTGACCAATTTTTGCGGCCTGCATGCCAATGTGTACGGCAGCGTGCAGCAGGTGGTGCATGGTGTGGCCGATGATTTGCTCGAGCGCATGCGCGCCCTTGGTGGCCTGAACGAGCCGCATGCGCTTTTTGGCAACAAGATTGCCGCCCAGGCCTACGACACCGCCGCTTTCAAGGTGGCCGCCGATGCCGTGGTGCTGGCCAGCGGCGCCGAAATACTGTTTCACGCGACCGCGGTGGGCGTCATCATGAACAGCCCCGGCGAAATTGGCGCGTTGTTGATCGAAACCAAATCCGGGCGCTACGCCGTGCTGGCAAAAACCTTTATCGACTGTTCGGGCGATGCCGACCTGGCCGCGCAGGCCGGGGTTCCGTTCGAAAAGGGCAAAGGGCCGGGTGGCGAGGGCCACGACATGATGTACCCGTCCACCATGTTCCGCGTCAACGGGGTGGACCCGGTGCGTGCCGGCGATGCCTTCAACCACTTCGGCGAAATGATGGATGAGGCTGAAAAGCGGGGCCGCAAGTTCCCGCGCAAAACCCCCATCATCCGCCCGCAGAAAAACCCCGCCGAGTGGCGTGCCAACGTCACCCAGCTCGCCAATGCCGATGGTGGCCCGGTCGATGGCACCGACGCTGCGCAGCTCAGCGATGCCGAGGTTCAGGGGCGGCGCCAGATTGTTGACTTCTTCGAGTTCCTGCGCGAGTCGGCACCCGGGTTTGAGCAGGCCTACATTCTGGAAATCGCGCCTCAGGTGGGAATACGCGAAACGCGCCGGGTGGTCGGCGAATACCAGCTGAATGAAAAAGATGTGCTGGAATGCGCCAGCTTTGACGACACCGTGGGTGTCAACGGATGGATGATTGAAGAGCATGTGGCCGGCAACATTGCCTTCAAGTGGCAGGACATCCCCAATTGCCGCGGCTTTAACCACCTGCCGTACCGCATGCTGTTGCCGCTTGTAGTGGACAACCTGCTGGTGGCGGGCCGCTGCGCTTCCATGACGCACATGGGCCAGTCTGCCGCACGGGTTTCAGGCGGCTGTTTTGTGATGGGCCAGGCTGCCGGAACCGCCGCCGCGCTGGCGCTGCAGGCGCAGGTGTGGCCGCGCGACCTGAGCGTCGCGGCGCTGCAGGCCAGGCTGGAGGCCGATGGCGCCTACCTCGGGCGCGACCAGTCCTGACCACGGCATCCAATCACGACATCACCTGGAGATTTCATGAGAAAACGCAGTCTGAACATAGCGATGGCGGCGGCAGCCCTACTGGCCATGAGCCCGCTGGCGCGAGCGCAACCGAGCGCCGCGGCTGCTCCGCCATGGCCCACCAAACCGGTTCGAATCCTGGTGGGCTTTCCGGGGGGTTCCACCCCGGATATGGCGGCGCGCATCCTGGCCGAGTCTTTATCCAAGGCGCTTGGACAGCCGGTCATTGTGGAAAACAAGGCTGGCGCATCGGGCAATATTGCCACCGACCAGGTGGGCAAGGCCATTGACGATCACACGCTGGGCGTGGTCATCAACGGCAATCTGACCTCCGCCAAACTGCTCAATCCCAAGCTGCCCTATGACCCGGCCCGGGACTTCACTTATCTCTCCCTGCTGACGGCCGCGCCGCTGGTACTGGTCGCCACTGCCGGCGCACCCGAAGGCGCGGCTTTCTTCGCCGCAGCCGCGTCCCAGGGTGACAAGTGGAACTACGGCTCGGTCGGCACCGGTTCAGCGGCTCACCTGGGGATGGAGCTGCTCAAATCGAAAGTCAAGGGCATGGCGCCATCGCATGTGCCCTACCAGGGCAACCCGGCCGTTATCACCGCCCTGCTCGGCGGTCAGATCCAGATGGCGCTGGTGCCGCCGGGCGTGGCCCTGCCGCAGGTCAGGGCCGGCAAGCTGAAGGCCATCGGACTTACCAGCGGGCGCAGCACCCTGGTGCCTGAAGTGGCGCCGCTGGCAGACGCCGGCGTCAGCAATTTCAACGTGGAGGTGTGGACTGCCCTGATCGGGCCCGAGAGGCTCTCCAGAGCGGCGCAGGATCGCCTTAATTCCGAAGTGGCCAAAATCATGGGCAACGCCGACACCCGGCAAAAGCTGTTCAACCAAGGCTGGCAGGCGGTCGGCGCTTCACCGGAAGGCCTGAAAACCCTTGTGAAGCAAGAGACAGCGCTCATGCAAAGCATTATTTCCGCCCAGGGCATCAAGATGGAGTGACGACAGGCGCCATGCCGCTTCATGGCGCCTGTCTGCGCCGGGGCGCCACAAAGCCTAGCGCCCTGCCCGGGTGAAAACAAAAATCCCGGCGATCACCAGCACCGTGCCGGCCGCCACCCAGGCGGTGAACGGCTCGCCCAGGATCAGCACGCCCATCAGGATGGTCGAGAGCGGGCCAATCATGCCGGTCTGCGCGGCCAGGCCGGCGCCAATGCGCTCAATCGCCATCATCACCATCAGCACCGGCACCGCCGTGCACAGCGTGGCGTTCAGCACCGACAGCCAGCTCACCTCGGGCGCGACGGCGGCGGCGCTCAGGGGGCGCAGCAGCGCGAACTGCAGCAGGCAGCACAGGCAGGCCACGGTGGTCGCCAGGCCGACCAGCCGCAGTGCGCCCAGGCGCCTGACCATCTCGCCGCTGTACACCAGGTACAGCGCATAGCTGATGGCGCTGCCGAACACCAGCAGCGCGCCCCAGGCGGCATGGCTTCCGAGCAGCGTGATCTCGTGGCCGAACACCAGCACCACGCCCGAATAGCTGATGGCCATGCCCATGACTTGCGGCCGGGTGATGCGCCGGCGGTACAGCACCAGCCCCAGCAGCAGCACCAGCGTCGGGTTGAGGTACAAAATCAGCCGCTCCAGCGAGGCGCTGATATAGGCCAGGCCGGCAAAGTCCAGGAAACTCGCCAGGTAGTAGCCGGTAAAGCCGAGCCAGGCCACGCCGAGCCAATCCTTGGCAGCAAGCGGCGGTTTGCCCCGGCTGGCCCACCAGGCCATGACCGCGAAGATAGGGAGCGCGAACAGCATGCAGTACATGATCAAGGTGACCGCATCGACGCCGTGGCGGTAGGCCAGCTTGACGATGATCGCCTTGCCGCTGAAGGCAATCGCGCCGCAGCTGGCGAGCAGCAGTCCGCTTGCTATGCTTTTAGGAGCTGACTGCGCAGTTTCTGCCTGGGCAGGAGGCTTGTTTTGTTCAGAAATAGTGTTCAAGTTGTGTCGCAGGCGCCAGTCGCCTGGCTGTTGCAGGGTTGGGCATCTTGCCTGTGCCAAGTTTGGCACGAGCCGCTGGCAAACGCCATCGGGCATGGGCGGCGGACTCCCCTTGATTGAAGACGGCTGATTCCGCTGCCATTTCAATCCGATATGCCCTTGCTTCTTCTTGGCCAGGCCATATCGGATTGAAATGAAAACGGAATGTGTACGGCAGGCAAGCCGTGGATTCGATGCCTGCCCGGCCCTGGCGTGCTTGCGCGCTGCAGCCAGCGGGTGCCGGCCATGAAAAACGGCGCCCGCAGGCGCCGTTTTTCAGCAGGGAGCCAGGAGGCCCCAGGCGGGAGGATCACTCCTCGACGAAGGCTTCCTCGCGCTTGTTCTTGATGGAAGGTAGCAGCACGATGATCAGCATCAGCACAGCCGCACCCAGCAGGCCGGCAGAAATCGGACGCGTCACGAACACGCTCCACTCGCCTCGCGACAGCAGCAGCGCCCGGCGCAGGTTCTCTTCCATCATCGGGCCCAGGATGAAGCCCAGCAGCAAGGGCGCAGGTTCGCAGCCCAGCTTGACGAAGATGTAGCCGATGATGCCGAACAGGCCGACCATCCAGACATCCCAGGTGTTGTTGTTGGTCGAATACACGCCAATGGCGCAGAACAGCACGATGGCCGGGAACAGGTAGCGGTAAGGCACGGTCAGCAGCTTGATCCAGATGCCGATCAGCGGCAGGTTCAAGATGACCAGCATCGCATTGCCGATCCACATCGAGGCAATCAGGCCCCAGAACAGTTCGGGGTTGCTGGTCATGACCTGTGGGCCGGGCTGGATGTTGTGGATTGTCATCGCGCCCACCATCAGCGCCATCACGGCGTTCGGCGGAATGCCCAGCGTCAGCAGCGGAATGAAGGAGGTCTGCGAGCCGGCATTGTTGTCCGACTCAGGCGAAGCCACGCCGCGGATGTTGCCCTGGCCGAAAGGAATTTCGCCCGGCTTCATCTTGATCTTCTTTTCCAGCGCATAGGCAGCAAAGGCCGCCAGCAGTGCGCCGCCGCCGGGCAGGATGCCCAGGGCCGAACCCAGCAGCGTGCCGCGCAGCACCGCAGGCGCCATGTTCTTGAAATCTTCCTTGGTGGGAAACAAGCCCGTGACCCCGGCAGTGAACACTTCGCGCTCATGCTCGGGTTGCGCCAGGTTGCTGATGATCTCGCCGTAGCCGAACACGCCCATGGCGATCACCACGAAGCCGATGCCGTCGGTCAGCTCTGGAATGTCGAAGCTGAAGCGGGCCACGCCCGAGTTCACGTCGGTGCCCACCAGGCCGAGCAGCAGGCCCAGCACGATCATCGCAATCGCCTTGAGCAGCGAGCCCGAAGCCAGCACCACGGCGCCGATCAGGCCGAGCACCATCAGGGCGAAGTATTCAGCCGGGCCGAACTTGAAAGCCAGTTCGGTCAGCGGCGGCGCGAAAGCCGCCAGGATCAGCGTGCCGACGCAGCCGGCAAAGAACGACCCCAGTCCGGCAGCGGCCAGCGCCGGTCCGGCCCGCCCTCGCCGCGCCATCTGGTAGCCGTCGATACAGGTGACGACCGATGATGACTCTCCCGGCAAATTGACCAAGATGGCGGTGGTGGAGCCGCCGTACTGGGCGCCGTAATAAATACCGGCCAGCATGATCAGGGCCGACACGGGCGGCAACGCGTAGGTAGCGGGCAGCAGCATGGCGATGGTTGCCACCGGGCCGATGCCGGGCAGCACACCGATCAGTGTGCCCAGAATGCAGCCCACCAAGCAATACAGCAGGTTGATCGGCGTGAAAGCCACGCCAAATCCCAGCGAAAGATGTTGAATCAGTTCCATTTTTTATTATCCTTAGCCGGTGATGAAAGCAGGCCACACTGGAAACTGCAGCTTGAGCGCCACCACGAAAGCGATGTAGCTGCCGATGGCCAGCACCGTCGCCAGAATAAAGGTCGCCTTGAATTTCCAGCCTTCCTCGGCCATGCTGGCAATGAACACCAGGGCGTAAATCGCCGCGATCAGGCCCATGGCCGGAAGGCCGAAGTAGGGCAAGCCGGCCAGCAAGGCCCCGAACACCAGGTTGGCCACGATGATGAAGAACAGAGGCTTCCAGGCCCACTTGCCGATCTTGTCGCCGCCCACCGTCTCGACCGCCAGGGCCTGGAAGGTGATGACGGCGCCCAGGATGGTCATCAGCACGCCCAGGTAAAGCGGGAAATAGCCCGGCCCCATGCGCGCGCCGTTGCCGACGTTATAAGTCGTAGCGCCCCAGGCAAAGGCTGTGCCCACGCCCATGAACATGAGCCCTGAAAAAAAGTCTTTTTGACTTTTGATATTCACGGTTTGTCTCCTCTTAAAGAATGAATCGGTGGATTGTGCATTCAAATGCCCCGGCGCTGAATGTGGCTTTCACCTACATGGGGCTTACCCCTAGAAGCCCGTCGAGCCAGCGCGCAGATGCACGTCTCAAAGGCGTGAATGTCAGGACAAAGGCGGGGTGGTGGCCAGGATTTCCTCAATCGTGGTCAGGCCCTCGGCCACCTTCAGGGCGCCGGCCAGGCGCAGCGGCCGCATGCCTTCGCTGATGGCCTGGCGGCGCAGGGCGTCAATGTTGGGCTCTTTCGACACTTTCTCCTTGAAGCCCTCGGTCACCATCATCAGCTCGTACAGGCCCATCCGGCCCCTGAAACCGGTCATGCGGCAATCGACGCAGCCGACGGGCTTGTAGGGCTGGTAGGCGCCGTTGAGCTGCCAGGGCTTGACCATGCCGGCCAGCAGCTCGCGCCTGGCATCCTCATCGGGCTGGCGGCACTGGCTGCACAGGGTGCGAACCAGCCGCTGGGCCAGCACGCCGAGCACGGTTGCATTGATCAGGTAGGACGGCACGCCCAGCTCCATCAGGCGCGACACCGCCGACGGCGCATCGTTGGTGTGCAGGGTGCTGAACACCAAGTGGCCGGTCAGCGCCGCCTGCACCGCCATCTCGGCGGTCTGCAGGTCGCGTATCTCGCCCACCATGATGATGTCCGGGTCCTGCCGCATCAAGGAGCGCAGGCCTTCGGGAAAGCCGAAGTTCAGCATCGGCTGCACCTGCGTCTGGTTGAAGGCCGGCTCGATCATCTCGATGGGGTCTTCAATCGTGTTGACATTGACCTCTTCTGTCGCCAGCCGCTTGAGCGTGGAATACAGGGTGGTGGTCTTGCCCGAGCCGGTCGGCCCGGTCACCAGCACGATGCCGTAGGGCCGCTTGACCAGCTGCTCCCAGCGGTCGGCGTCGTGCTGCGAAAAACCCAGCGCATCGAGGTTCTTGACGGTGGTGTCGGGGTCGAAGATCCGCATCACCATCTTCTCGCCGAAGGC
>JAQGNK010000053.1 GCA_028291905.1 Polaromonas sp. | reverse complement strand
TTTGGCGGCTCCTGGGGCTCGACGCTGGCGCTGGCCTATGCCCAGACCCATCCGGCGCGGGTGTCCGAACTCATCGTGCGCGGCATCTTCACCGTGCGGCGGGCCGAACTGCTCTGGTATTACCAGGAAGGCGCTTCCTGGCTGTTTCCCGACCTGTGGGAGGACTTCCTGGCGCCGATACCCGAGGCCGAGCGTGGCGACCTGATCGCCGCCTACCGGCGCCGGCTGGTCGGCAGCGACCCGCGCGAGCAGCTCACCGCCGCCCGCGCCTGGAGCCTGTGGGAAGGCCAGACCATCTCGCTGCTGCCCGACCCGACCGGCGCGGCCAAGCACGGCGGCGACGAGTTCGCGCTGGCTTTTTCACGCATCGAGAACCATTATTTCGTGCATGGCGCCTGGCTCGAAGATGGCCAGCTGATCCGGGACGCGCACAAGCTGGCCGGCATTCCGGGCGTCATCGTGCAGGGCCGCTACGACATGGCCTGCCCGACCAGGACCGCCTGGGAGCTGCACCGCGCCTGGCCGCAAGCGGAATTCCATCTGGTGGCCGACGCCGGCCATGCCTTCAATGAGCCTGGCATCCTGGCGCAGCTGATGGCCGCGACCAACTGCTTCGCCAGCTCAGGCGCCTGAGCCATCCTGAATAAGGGTTTTCCGCCTTGCGCGACAATGCGCCTCTCTATGGAACACCTCACCACATTGGCCGGCTGGCTGGCCCACTGCGAGCGCCTGCATCCGAAAAGCATCGACATGGGCCTGGAGCGCGTCAAGGCAGTGGCCGACCGCATGGGCCTGGCGTTCGATTGTCCGATCATTACGGTGGCCGGCACCAATGGCAAAGGCTCGACCTGCGCCATGCTGGAGGCCATCTTGATGCAGGCGGGCTACCGCACCGGCGTCTATACCTCGCCCCACCTGGTGCATTTCGAGGAACGCTGCCGGGTGCGCGGCGACATCGTGAATGCTACGGATTTGGTAGCGCACTTCGAAATTGTGGAAAGCGCCAGGACGCAAAACGGCGATGAAATCTCGCTGACCTATTTCGAGTTCACCACGCTGGCCATCCTGCGGCTGCTGGCCGATGCCAAGCTCGATGTCGTCATCCTGGAAGTGGGGCTGGGCGGACGGCTTGACGCCGTCAACATCCTCGACGCCGACTGCGCCGTCATCACCAGCATTGACCTGGACCACATGGAGCTGCTGGGCAAGGACCGCGAAAGCATCGGCTTCGAGAAGGCCGGCATCATGCGCGCCGGCCGGCCGGTGGTGGTGAGCGACCCGGTGCCGCCGCAAAGCGTGCTGGACCATGCGGCGCGGCTGGGAGCCGATTTGTGGCGCTTCGGCCACGACTTCAATTTCTCGGGCGACAAGCTGCAGTGGAGCTGGGCCGGACGGGGCCGGCGCTACGCGGGCATGGCCTATCCGGCGCTGCGCGGCGCCAACCAGCTGGTCAATGCCTCGGGCGTGCTGGCGGCGCTGACGGCGCTGCGGGGCGTGCTGCCGGTCACCGCGCAGTCGGTGCGCAACGGCCTGTCGATGGTCGAGCTTCCGGGGCGCTTCCAGATCATTCCGGGCCAGCCGACGCTGGTATTGGACGTGGCCCATAACCCGCATTCGGTCGCCGCGCTGACTGAAAACCTCGACGCCATGGGCTTTTATCCATGCACTCATGCGGTCTTCGGCGCCATGGCCGACAAGGATGTCGCACCGATGCTGGCCCGCATCGCGCCGCTCATCGACAAGTGGTATTTCACCGACCTGCCGACGCCCCGCGCCGCCACTGCCGAGGCGCTGCGCACCGCATGGCAGACAGTCCACAGCCGTCCGGATGTGACGGCCACTGCCTGCCAGACGCCTCAGTCAGCGCTGGATTCGGCTGTCAGGAATGCGGACCCCACTGATAGAATCGTCGTCTTTGGCTCGTTCTATACCGTGGGCGGAATTTTGCAGAACGGTGTGCCGCGACTTTCGGCGCCGCACCTTTCCAGCTGAAAATTCCACATCACGCCGAATAAACCGGACACAACTGCCCGCGCCAGCCTGCAAGCGCTCTGCAACTCCTCCTGGCCTTCAACGGACTCCACACCACACCATGCCGTTTTTCAAGTTCCGCCGCGGCGACCTCAGTGCCAATTCAGTTCTTCCCGCCGCTGCCGCCCAGGCGCAAAGCGTGGAGGTGCTGCGCAAACGGGCCAAGCACCGCCTGATGGGCGCCTGCGTGCTGGTGCTGCTGGGCGTCGTGGGTTTCCCGCTGCTGTTTGAAACCCAGCCGCGTCCGGTGGCAGTTGACATTCCGATTGAAATCCCCGGCAAAAACACGGTCAAGCCGCTGGTGCTGCCGGCGCCAGCCGCTGCCAATGCACCGGCGGCGATGTCCACAGAAAGGGTGGCCGCTGCCGCCAGCCTGTCGCCCCAGGAAGAAATTTATACATCAAAACCAGTGGAGGGGCCTGCTGTGCCTGCGCTGCCAGCTATCAAAAAAGAAGTAAAGCCCGAAGCCAAACCCGAAGCCAAGCCTGTCGTCAAGGCCGAGGCGAAGCCGCCAGCGGTCAAGCCTGAAGCAAGAGCCGAGGCAAAGCCTGAAGCCAGGCCTGTCGCCCGAGCCGAGGCGACCCCGCCTGCCAGGCCCGAAGCCAGGCCAGAGGTCAGGATTGAACCCAAGCCAGAGGTCAAGCCGCCCGCCAAGCCTGCGCTGGCCAAGGCAGAAGACAAGCCCGACAACAGACCGGTCCAGAGGCCGCCTGCTGCTGCGGACGACAGTGCGCGGGCCGTGGCGCTGCTCAATGGCACTGCGACATCAAAGCCGGTCGCCGCGCCGGTTGCCAAGCCTGCCGCCGCCGTCGCCGCCAAGCCCGAAGCCGTGGATCAGACCAAGGTCGCCGCTGCTGCAGAAACCAAAGGCCGGATGGTGGTGCAGGTCGGCGCTTTTGCCGATACCGCCAAGGCCGATGAAGCCCGCGCCAAGCTCGAAAAAGCCGGCCTCAAGACCTATACCCAGGTGGCCGATACCAAGGACGGCAAGCGCACCCGTGTCCGCGTCGGCCCGTTCGCCACCAAGGCCGAGGCCGAAAAAGCCATTGGAAAAATCAGGTCGCTTGATTTGCCGGTGGCGATATTGAGTTTTTAACGGGCAGCCGGCAGCTCTGTGACCACGCTTGACTGGATTTTGGCAGCGGTGCTGGTTTTTTCACTGCTGCTGGGCGCCTGGCGCGGCCTGGTCTACGAAGTGCTGTCGCTGCTTGGTTGGGTGGCTTCCTTTTATGCCGCGCAGTGGTTCGCGCCGCAGGTCGCCGTGCTGCTTCCCTGGGATTCGGCTTCGCCGCCGGTGCGCTATGCGGCGGCTTTCGTGCTGGTGTTCATCGCCGCGCTGTTTGCCGCCGGCTTGCTGGCGGCCTTGATCAAGAACCTGGTCAACGCCATCGGCTTGCGGCCGGTGGACCGCACGCTGGGCGCGGCCTTCGGCATGCTGCGCGGCCTGGTCCTGCTGCTCGCCGCCACGGTGGTGATCGACATGACGGCGCTGAAGTCCAGCGCCTGGTGGCAGGAGTCCAGGGGCGCCGAGGTGCTGACAGCCACGCTGGCCGGCCTGAAGCCGCTGCTGCCGGGACAGTTTTCGAGTTATCTGAATCTGAATTAGTTGTTTGAAGTTTGAATTTTGATTTTTACGTTGAGAGGTCAACCCATCATGAACGGATCACCATGTGCGGCATAGTCGGCATCGTCAGCAAAGCCCCGGTCAACCAGCTGATCTACGACGGCCTGCTGCTGCTGCAGCACCGGGGCCAGGATGCCGCCGGCATCGTCACCCAGCAGGGACGCAAGTTCTACATGCACAAGGCCAAGGGCATGGTGCGCGATGTGTTTCGCACCCGCAACATGCGGGCGCTGCCGGGCAATGTCGGCCTGGGACAGGTGCGCTACCCGACGGCCGGCAATGCCTACAGCGAGGATGAAGCCCAGCCGTTCTACGTCAATGCGCCGTTCGGCCTGGTGCTGTCGCACAACGGCAACCTGACCAACGCGGCCGAACTCAAGGCCGAGCTGTTCAACACCGACCACCGCCACATCAACACCGACAGCGACTCCGAGGTGCTGCTCAACGTGCTGGCGCACGA
>JAQGNK010000031.1 GCA_028291905.1 Polaromonas sp. | reverse complement strand
ATACAGGCGCTCGCGCTGCAGGCGGTTTTCCTGTTCTAGCGGCGGGTCGGGCCAGCGAATGTGAAAGCCGTCCGCCGGGATCGGGTAGGTGTCCGGAATCCTGATCTCGACCGCCATCGGGTCGATCTCGAACGATGACGACGACTCGATGGTGTCGCTGATCGACTTAAAGCCGACCCAGCAGCCCGAGTAGCGCGACATGGCGTAGCCGTGCAGGCCAAACTCGATGAACTCGCGCACGCCCGACGGGTTCATCACCGGAATCATGGCCGCGATGAAGGCGTGCTCGCTCTGGTGCGGCAGGCTCGACGACTTGCAGGAATGGTCGTCGCCGGCAATCAGCAAGACGCCGCCGTGCTTGGCGCAGCCGGCAATGTTGCCGTGCTTGAAGACGTCGCCGCTGCGGTCCACGCCCGGGCCCTTGCCGTACCACAGGGCAAAGACGCCATCGACCGTGGCCTTGGCGTCCAGGCTGAGCATCTGCGAGCCCCAGACAGCGGTCGCGGCCAGCTCCTCATTGAGGCCCGGAACGAACTTGATGTTGTGCGCGTCCAGATGCTTGCCGGCCTTCCACAGCTCCTGGTCCACCGCGCCCAGCGGCGAGCCCCGGTAGCCCGACACAAAGCCGCCGGTGTTTAGGCCGGCAGCGGCATCGCGTTGCTTTTGCGCCAGCAGCAGGCGCACCAGGGCCTGGGTGCCCGTCATGTAAACCCGGCCTGAGGGCTGGGTGTACTTGTCTTCCAGCGTGACCGCTGTATTCGTCTCTGTTGGGCTCATGGCTGTTCCTGGCGTTCTGGTGGGTTTTCTTGTCTCGTTGGACAGTTTCAATCGTTTTGGAAAGTTTGTAAAATTCAAATACCTGTTAGCCAATATCGATAAAAACGATGCCTACCCTTCAACCCGCGATCCGTTTCACCTTGCGCCAGCTCCAGTACTTCACGGCAGTGGCCCGGACCGGACAGATTTCCCTGGCGGCGATTGAACTGCATGTCTCCCAATCGACCATGACCGCGGCCATCGCGGAGCTGGAGAGGGTGCTGGGCACGCTGCTGTTCGAGCGCAGCCGCAGCGGCATGGCACTGACGTATGAAGGACATCTGTTCGTACAGCATGCCCATGCGGTGCTGGAAGTGGCCGATGAGGCGGCCCGGCATCCGTTTCGCGACCGCAGCGAGGTCACGGGAACGCTGCAGCTGGCGGCCAGCTACACGGTGCTGGGTTACTTTTTGCTGCCTTTCGTCGCCAAGTTCCAGAAGCAGCATCCGGGCGTTCGCATCGTGCCGGTGGAGCAGGACCGGGCGCAGATCGAAGCCAGCATCGGCGCCGGCGAACTGGAACTGGCGGTGGCCCTGACGTCGAACATCCCGGATATCAAGCGCTTCGAGCAGCTGCCGCTGGCCCGCTCGCGGCGCCAGCTCTGGGTCGCCGCTAACCACCCGCTGGCGGAAGTCGCTCAGGTGGCTCTGCAGGACGTGATGCCCTTCCCCTACATCCTGCCGCTGGTGGACGAAGGCCACCTCGCGGCCATGCGCTACTGGGAACAGGCCGGCTTGCAGCCCCCCACCCTGCTGCGCACCTCATCGATGGAAGCGGTGCGGGAAATGGTCGCGCTGGGCCTGGGTGTCACCATCCTGTCGGACATGGTGTTTCGCCCCTGGTCGCTGGACGGCCGGCGCATCCGCACCGTGCCGCTGAAGAATGCGATACCGGCCATGGAAGTGGGCCTGATCTGGCTCAAGGGCCAGAAACTGAGCCCGGTCGCCGAGGCGTTTCGCAAATACCTGGAGGTGTCGGTGAGCGCGCAGGCGGTGGAATGAACGATTACCCAGGCAGGTCGTCGCCGGTACATTCAGTGCTGCACAGAAGAAAGCTGCGCATACAGGCTGCGCCGGTAAAGAAACAGCACCAGAACAAAGCCGCTCATCGACAGCAGCGCTGAACAAAGAAAGACTCCGGCGAAGCCGTAACCGGTGGCAATGAAGCCCATCACCGGACCCGCCATTCCCACCGCAAGATCGAAAAACAATGACAGTGCGCTCAGTGACGAGCTGCGGTTGGCCGGAGGCGTTCGCGCCAGGGTTTCCAGCGCAAGTCCCGGGTAGACCCAGGACACGCCGATGCCCGTCAGCGCTGCACCCACCATCGCGAGCGAGGGCGAGGGTGCCAGCCAAACCAGCACCAGTCCCAGGCTCTGCACCAGCATGCAGACGACCACCACCCGGTAGCCACCGAAACGCGGCAACAAGCTGGAGGAAGCCAGCCGGGCAAAGATGAAGCCTATGCCAAAGCCGCTGAGGCAATAGGCTGCATGGGCCCAGCCGAGGCCTTCAAAATACAGCGCAATGAAGGCCGTCAGGCTGCCGAATCCGGCCGAACTGCAGGCCATCACCATGCCGTTGGGCATCACGGCCAGGAATACGCGGCCAAAGGGGAGCCGCGCGCCGGAAAGCAAAGGCGCGGGACGCCTGGCCAAGGCAAACACCAGCGCAACACAGCCGAGCAGCACCGTACACAGCCCAATGCCGGCGAGATGGAGGTGATCGCGAACCAGAACGCCCAGCGGCGCCCCCACAGCCGTTCCGCCATAAGCAGCAATGCCATTCCACGACATGACCTGCGCCGTGCGCGGCGTGCCGCACAAGCCAATGGCCCAGGTGCAGGAAGGCGTCGAGATCATGGCCGAGGACATGCCCAGCACGACCCGCCCTGCCAGCAGCAGCGGCAAGCCAAGCCAGGGCAGGCCGTGCAGAAAGATCGCCAGGCTGGTCAGCGCCCCGCTGAGAATCAGGCCGCTCAAGCCATACACCACCGAGCGCTTCGCGCCGATCCGATCTGCCAGACTGCCCGCCATGGGACGCGACACAAGCGTCGCGATGTATTGAACCCCAATCACAATGCCGGCAAACACCGACGTCAAGCCAAGATCGTTGAGCACATAGCCGGGCAGCACAGCCAACGGCAGTCCATTGCACACATAGGAGGCGAAATTAAAACCAACGATGGAAAGAATGAGCAGGTTGGTCTGCCGCGAGGAGTTGCCGCCGTCATTCATCTGGAAGACGTCCCGAGGCCATCAATGACATCCAGCCCCTGGGAATGCGCGCCATCATTGCAGAATTAATTTCTCAAGGCAAAAAATCATCTAACACCGGCCGCTGCCCTCAGCGCCGCAAACTGCGGCATCGTGGGCTGGTGCGCGTAATAGCCGCCGTCCACCGCCCAGAGCTGGCCGGTCACCCAGGACGAGCGGCCGGAGGCCAGGAAACCCACCACCTCGGCAATGTCCGCAGGTTGCCCGAGGCGGCCGGTGAGCTTGTGCGCGCAGAGCACCTCGCGCATGGGCTGGGGCAAGGCGCGCTCCATGGCCGGCGTGGTCACGGAGCCGACCAGCAGCGCATTGCAGCGCACGCCCTGGGCGCCGTACTGGCTGGCGACATAGAGCGTCAGGGTGTTGATGGCGCCCTTGGACACCGCGTAGGCGGTCTGGTAGCGCTCGCCGGCCACCGAGGTACCGGAGCTGATGTTGATGATCGAGCCGCCGCCGCCTTCAATCATCAGCGGCAGCGCGTGCTTGCACATCAGCATCGTGCCGCGCACGTTGCAGCCCATCACCTCGTCCCACAGCTCGGTGCTCATGCCCAGCACATCGCCATCGGCGGGCAGGCCCTTCATCGCGGCGTTGTTGTCGAGCACGTCCAGGCGGCCGTAGGCCCTGGCGGTGAATTCCATCGCCTCGCGGATGCTGCCCTCCTGCGCCAGGTCCAGCGCGCAGGCCACCACGTCAAGACCTTCGCCGCGCAGCGCCTCGGCCACCGCGTGCATGGGCGAGCCCGGAAGGTCAGCGATGACCACGCGCGCGCCGTCCTGCGCCAGCCGCCGGGCAGTGGCCGAGCCGATCGCACCTGCACCGCCGCTGACCAGGGCCACCTTGCCTGTCAATTCCTGTTCCTTCATTCAGGTCTCCCGATGGTTCTGTCTCGTTTTCATGGCTCAGTCCTTCATGCCCAGCAGCACGCTGATGTCGCGCTCCGGGTCGGCGTCGGCGCCGTAGGCCATCTCGCCACGGCGCTGCCGCGCGGCCAGCTGCTCCATCTGGAAGCGGTAGCGCGTGCCCGGCGTGTCGAAGCGCGAATGCAGGTCGGGCCGGTCGCCCGGCTCGAAATAGCACGGGTTCTGCGGCCGCACCACCGAGTTGTCCTGCGGCTGGATGACGTAGGCGATGCGCGGCATCACATAGCGAAACGGCGCCGGCGCGGCGGTGGTGTTGAAGGTCACGTCGCCGCGCGAGCGGTGCTTGCCCACCGGAAGGAAGGGTTGCAGGTTGGGCACGTCGTAGCCCGGCCTGAAGCGCGGGTAGGAAACGCACACATTGCTGCGCAGGTGGACATGCAGCACGGCCCGGAAATCCTGGAATTTGGCGCGCACGCCGCCGACCCAGCGCATGATGGGCGCGACCGATTTCTGCGTCACGGTGCGGGTGCGGGTGACGGTCTCGGAGGTCCATTCAACCTCGACCACGTCGGAGTCCGAGATGCCGTCGCCGATCGTGTTGGCATGCAGGAAGTCGGCATGCGTCAGGTCGATCAGGTTCTCGACCGACAGCGCCGAGGTGGCGTCGAAGCGCACGGTGCGCTGGGTGTAGCCCGGCAGGCTGCCGTCCAGCGGCAGGAAGGGAATGTGCGGAATCATGCGCGCATCGGCTTGCTCCGGATTGCCGTACCAGACCCACAGGTAGCCGTAGCGCTCGACCACCGGATACAGGCCGGACCCGCCGGTGAAGGCGCTGGCCTGGGGCCGCAGGCGCTCCAGCTGGTCGGGCCGGAACTCCGCCGCCATCGGCCGGCCGTGCTGGCGCCAGAGAAAATAATGCTGCGCATGGATGATGCGGCGGATCGGCCGTTCGCTCACGTCGCGGCTGTGCGACACCGGAAACCAGGTGTCGCGCAGGTCGTAGTTGATGGGCATCCAGTCGCGGCGCGGCGCTTTGCGAGGCGGCTCGACAGCAGACTGGGCTTCGGCAAGGATGGCATTGGTCATGAAAAACTCCTGTTTCTGACTTCAAGCGGCAGCGCTGACGGGAACGGAAAAGGCGAATGCAGCGCGGGCGGCTTCCAGTTCGCGCGACGGGGCGACCAGCAGCGCGGCAATGCCGGCGCCCTTGATCTCGGCAAACACCTCGAACGGCGGTTTTCCTAGCGCACGGGCGCTGCGCCAGCGCAGGGGCGCGCCGGGCAAGGCGGTGCCATGCCAGAAGCCGCGCCAGCACAGGCTGGTGGTGCCGCGCCGGTTCGGGCTCGCGCCCATCAGGACGGTGACGACCGGCGACTCATCGGCATCGAGCAGATCGACCTGGACCGCGCCGCCCGCCAGCGCCACGGCAGTGCGCACCATCAGCGGGTAGTCCACCACGAAATTCGAGGGCAGCACCTGGCTTTTCCAGACCGCGCCCCTGTCGAGCACCAGGTGCTGGCCTTCGGGGCGCGGGTCGCCCAGAAAGAAGTCGGTCATGCGCACGCCGTCGAACGCCAGCAGGCAGTCCGGCCCGTCGAGCATCGCGGCCAGATATTCGGCATGCGCCATATTGACCGTGGCCGCGCCTGTGAATTCCTTGCCGCGCGGCCGGTAGCCGGCGCTGGGGAGCGCTTCTGTCGGCCGGCTTGCCCCGAGGCCGACATGGACGAAGCCGTTCGCTTCGGCGACGGGATAGGCGCGCGCGCCGTAGCGCGGCGGCACGCGCTCGGTGTCCCGCAGGTTGGGGATGGCACTGCAGGCCCCGCTGGCGCCGTCGAAGGTCCAGCCGTGGTAGCCACATTGCAGCCCGCCCGGCTTGACCGTGCCCAGCGACAGCGGATCGCGGCGGTGCGGGCAGCGGTCTTCCAGAGCGAAGGCTTCGCCTGCTGCATTGCGGAACAGCACCAGCGCTTCTCCGTTGCAGACCACTGCCAGAGGCTTTTTGTCGTTCACCGACCCGGAAAGCGCGCAAGCCCACCAGGACGTGGAGAGAGTCGGCTTGTTCACGGCGATCCCCGGTCAGGCTGCAACGGTTTCGTTCAGCTTCAGCAGCCTGATGGCGTTGCCGCTTCTGACCTTCTCGCGGTCGGCGTCCGACAGGCCGATTCCGGCGGTCAGGTCGCCGTGGTCGTAGGCGCCGCCGAAGTTGGTGCCATACAGCAGGTTGTCCACCCCCACGACTTCGGCCACGCCGCGCCGCAGCGCCGGATGGTGCACATCGAGGTCGAAATAGAAGTTCGGCATGTAGTCCATCAACGGGCGCTTGTTGCGCGAATCAGGCCCCATCACCCGGTTCAGGTCGTGCATGCGGCCGAGCTGGAACACCGCCATGCCGCCCGCATGGGTGATATAAGTTTTCAAGCCGGGAAAGGTGTCGAGCGCGCCGCCGTTGATCAGGTACCAGAAGAACAGCGTCTCATCGACGCAGTCGCCGACGATGGAGCTGGTCTCGAACTTGTCGGCGTGATGGTTCTCGCCCAGCCAGATCGACTGGTTGTAGCCATGCACCATGACCGGAACGTCCAGGCGCTGCAGCACCTCCCACACCGGAAACAACGCCTCGCTGTGCGCCTCCAGGCCGTTGAAGTTGGCGCCGCCGACGCACACGCCTCTGGCGCCGAGCCGGGTGACGGCGCGCTCGATTTCACGCGCCGCGCCCGCCGGATTGGCAAGGTTGGCATGCGCCCAGAAATCAAAATGCGCTCGGTCCTCAGCGCAGAAGGCCGACATTTCGTCGTTGCAGATGGCGGCGTACTCGTCGCCGAATTCGCCGGCCCAGTACATGAAGGCATGCGACGGGGCGGACACCACCAGCTTGTCCACGCCGCGCTCGGCCATCAGCTTGCGCCGGGCCGCATGCGTCATGCGCGCCAGGAGGTTGGCTTCGGCCTCGTCGTCGTCCTTGGCCTTCGAAGGCTGGGTCGTGCCGAGCGAAAAATGGCCCACGGTCAGGCCCTGGGTCTTCATGAAGGGCCCCCAGAACACGTGGCGCTTGAACATGCCTTTGGTTAAAAGATGGGCGTGAACGTCGATCAACATGGGTGTGTCTCCTCAAGGGGTGGAAAAGCAAGGCGTCCCGCATCGGCGTGGCAGCCAGAAGCAAGCTCAGGGAATCATCAGTCCGCCATCGACGGCCAGGGTCTGGCCAGTGATGAAATGCGCCGCGTCGCTGACCAGGAACAGCAGCACCGGCGCCATGTCGTGGTCCGGGTCGCCCAGTTGGCCGCCCAGGGGGATCAGCTGGCCCATCATGGCGTCATGGGCGTTGAGCTGGGCCTGGTCGAGCCGCTCGCGGAACTTCTCGTACATCGGCGTCCACATGGCCGGCGCGACGGCATTGACAGTGATGCCGTACTTGCCCCACTCCTTGGCCGCCGTGCGGGTCCAGCCCAGCACCGCCGCCTTGGACGCCGAATAATGGGCCAGGCCCGGCACGCCCATCACGCCGGCCGCCGAGGCAAAATTGATGATCTGGCCGCCGCGCTCGCGCAGATGGCCGAAGGCCGCCTGGTTGGTGTTGAGCGTGCCGCGCGCGTTGACATCGAACATCAGGTCCCAGTCTTCCTGCGAGATGGATTCGGCCGGCGACTTGCGCTCGACGCCCGCGATGTTGACCAGGGCGTCAAGCCCGCCGAGCTGTCGCACGGCGGCGCCGAACACCTCTTCGACCTCCTGCCGCTGGCTCACGTCGCAGCGCAGGTAATGCGCCTCCCCTGGCCCGGCCTGTGAAGCGGCTTTGGCCATTCGGCGGCCGGCCTCGTCGGCCAGGTCCATGCCGACCACCCTCGCACCAGCGGCCGCCAGCGCCTTGAGCGCGCTGGCACCGATGCCGCTGGCCGAGCCGGTGACGATCACGCGTTTGCCTTGAACATTCATCGTGCTTACCTTGCTAGTAGAAATAGAGACAAGCTGGCCAGGTGGGCATCGCACCCGGCCGAGCCATTAAGGGGTGCGCCGTATCGCATCCGACAGGCGCCGGAATTCAGGAATGCGGCCCCCCTACTGCCGAAACCGCTTACTCCGGCACAATGCCGGCTTCATGAATAATTCGGCCCCAGGCGGCATGTTCCCTTGCCTGGAACCTGGCGAACTCGCTGACCGGCATCACGAACTCGACGGTGCCCAGGGCCTGGTGGGAAGCTTTCAATTCAGGCGCCTGGCTGGCTTTGGACAGCAGCTGGTGCAGTCTGGCCACAACCGGCGCCGGCGCGTCGGCTGGCAGATAGGCGGCCAGCCAGAAGCCGATGTCCATCCCTTTGACGCCGGCTTCCTCGAAGGTCGCCAGCGTTGGCGCATAAGGGCTGCGCTTGAGGTCGGTCACGCCGATGGCGCGCAATTTGCCCGAATTGACAAATGTCCAGGCCGAAAAATCGGTGAACAGCATGTCGATCTGGCCGCTCAGCAAGTCCGGTGTCGCGGAAGCGCCGCTTCGATAGGGAACGCCGAGCATCTTGACGCCTGACGATTGCTGCAACACCTCGGCCGGCAGGCGGCTGGTGATGCTGGTGTAGCCAAAGGAGTATTTGTTCGGTTCCTTGCGGATCAGCTGCAGCAGCTCGGCGATGCTGGTGGCGGGAACCTTCTGCGGATTCACGTAGAGGTACATCGGCCCCCTGGCAAGCGTCGTGACCGGCGTGAAATCCTTCACCGGGTCATAGCCCAGCTTCTTGTAGACATGCGGATTGCCGGTGAACGCCACGTTGCCGGTGACCAGCACGGTGTAGCCGTCGGGCGCGGCCCGGGCCACCGTCTGCGCCGCCAGGATCGCGCCCGCGCCAGGGCGGTTCTCGACAATCGTCGGCACACCCGCCTCGCGGGCAATGTCGCGCGCGATGGTGCGCACAAAAACGTCCGGCGCCGCGCCTGCCGCAAAGGGAACGACAAAAGTGATCAGCCTGGACGGATAGGGCTGTGCCGCAGCGGCCAGGGCAGCCGCCAGGCCAAGGGTTGCCGTGAAAGCGCGAAAGACGGAGCGGAACGAAAGCATGCGGTTCTTTTGACGGAAAATTTATTGCTATATATTTAATAGCTGCCTGCGCAGGCGGATAGTGCGCAGGAGGCCTGTTTGACTATTTTTTTGAGGGTTTAAGGTAGTTCCGGCGTCCGGCTGGCTCAATTCGTGGTCGCAGCCGCCGGGCGCAGGATGCGGCTGCGCAGGATGCCGATGCCCTCGACTTCCAGCTCCACCACGTCATTCGCCTTCAGGTAGCGCATTTGCTCCAGCCCGCAGCCGTTGCCGACCGTGCCCGAGCCAAGGAACTCGCCGGGATGCAGCGTCTCGGAGCGCGAGATGTGGGCAATCACGTCCTCGAACTGCCAGCGCATGTCGCGCGAGTTGCCGCGGCCCCATTCCTCGCCGTTGACGCGCGCGATCATCGTCAGGTCGTAGGGGTCGGGCAGCTCATCGACCGTCACCAGGCAGGGACCCCTGACGTTGGCGGTGTCGAAGTCCTTGCTCTTGGCCGGGCCGAGCATGCCGCCCATCTCGATGGCCTGCGCATCGCGGGCGCTGATGTCGTTGAAGATGGTGTAGCCAAAGATGTGGTCGCGCGCCTTGTCGCGCGGCACGTCCTTGGCGCGCTTGCCGATGTAGCAGCCGAACTCCAGCTCGAAGTCCAGCATGGTGCTGTAGCTCGGCCAGATCACGTCGTCGTCCATGCCGATGGTGGCGAAACGGTTGCATTTGTAGTAGATCGGCTGGCGGTTGAAGGTGTCGATCACCCGGTCGTCGGCGCGGGTGTTCATGGC
>JAQGNK010000156.1 GCA_028291905.1 Polaromonas sp. | reverse complement strand
TTCGACCAGCACGCTGGGAATGTCGGGCGCCTTGAGCACCGCGAAGCTGGCCTGCTCGACGCGCGGCTTGTGCAGCTTGCCGACATTGCCTATCTCGCCCAGCATGGCGCTGCCCAGCTTGAGGCTGTCATTGATCTGCGCGGTGGTGCTCATGTCGAAGATGGCGCGCTGCACCTGCGCATCCTTGGCCCCGAGATTGACGCCGCCCACCAGGTCGGCCGAGTTCTCTTTGTCGGCAATCCAGCGCGCCGCGCTGCTGGAAGCGCCTTTTTCGCTCAGCGCAAACACGCTGGCGCCCTGCGGCGTCTCAGTGAAAAAAGCATCGGCATGCAGGCTGATGAACAGGTCGGCCTTCACGCGGCGGGCCTTTTGCACCCGCACATGCAGCGGTACGAAAAAATCGGCGTCGCGCGTCAGGTAGGCGCGCATGTTGGGCTGCTGGTTGATGCGGTCGCGCAGCCGGTGGGCAATCTGCAGCACCACGTCTTTTTCACGGGTGCCGCCCGGCCCGATGGCGCCAGGGTCTTCGCCGCCATGGCCAGGGTCGAGGGCGACGATGACGAGCCGGTCAGTTCTGGAGTCGGAGAAGGTTCCTGCGTCGCCGTTTGGCAAGGCCTGCGTCGCGGTGGGCGGCCTGGGGCGTGGCGAACTGCCGGGCAGGGGAGAAAGCTCCCGGTCCGACGAGGCCACTACCGGCGCCCTGGGCGTGGGCGGGCGGGGGGTGGGCACTGGCACCGGAATGGGGATGCTGTACGGCGGCGCGGACGGCCCGGCCGCCACCGATGGCAAGGGCGGGGGCGCCGCTGCCTTGCCCGCCTGCTGCGTCATGAGGTTGCCCAGCGGATCATTGGCCGTGGCGCTGGCGGAAACCTCTGGCTGAGGCTTTGGCTGTGGCTGCGCTTGCGGTTGCGCTTGCGGTTGCGGTTGCGGTGCGGCGGCGGCCGGTGCCTTGGCGCCCGGTTCGGCCAGCCTCTCGGCAATCAGCGCTTCGAGCGGGTCCACCGGCTGCGCCGGGTACAGGTCGAACACCAGCCGGTGCTGGTAGGCCGCCACCGGCGCCAGGCTGAAGACTTGCGGCAGCATCGGTTTTTTCAGGTCCATCACCAGCCGCACCACGCCGGGCGAGTTCTGTCCGACGCGAATGCCCGAGATGTTCGGGTCGTCGGACTTGACCTTGGCCACCAGCTCGCGCAGCGCCGGAATCAGGTCGATGCCTTCGATATCGACCGCCAGCCGGGGCGGCTCGGGAATGAAGAACTGGCGCGCCTTGATCTCGGTGTCGGACTCGATGGTCAGCCGGGTGTAGTCCTTTGAAGGCCAGACCCGCACCGCCACAATCGTCGCGCCCCGCGCGATGTCCTGGGCGCCAATCAGCAGCACCAGGCCGCCCATCTTCAGGGCGGTGCGGCGGCCCGGATTCGCGGCAACAGACTTTTTATTTTTCATGCAATCAACTCCGTTCCCGTGGGGGTGTAGGCCGTCAAGGTGATGGATCGGGACGCATCCGGCAGCAGGTCGATATGGATCACCAGGTCGGGCGGGGGCAAATGGCCTGCGGCTTTTTCCGGCCACTCCACCAGCTTGAGGCCGGGGCTGGCAAAAATATCGCGAAACCCGGCTTCTTCCCATTCCTGGGGATCATTGAAACGGTAAAAATCAAAATGCCAGATCGACAGTTCCAGATTGTGGCCCGAGTCTGCCGTTGGCGCAGCTACCGTGTACGGCTCGACCACCGCATATGTTGGACTTTTGATACGGCCCAGTACCCCCAGGGCTCTGAGCAGGTGGCGCGCGAAAGTGGTCTTGCCGGCGCCCAGGTCGCCCTGCAGCTCGATCAGCGCGCGGCTTGCGGCAGGCTGCCTGGCCAGCGCCTGCGCAAAGGATTCGGTCGCGGCCTCGTCAGGCCAGGCGATGTTTTTTACAATCAGCGGATGCCCGCCCGCCCTCAGTTGAACAGTCATGTAGTGGTTTCTCAGATTCAAGCCTGGGCGGGCGCGCTTGGCTTTTCCCAAACAGGCATTGCAGGCGTTGATTTGTCGTCGGCCGAGCCGGGATTATCGGCCTGGCTGGCGGCCGGGTTTCATGGCGGCATGGATTACATGGCGGCGCATGGGCTTAAGCGTGCCAGGCCGGCCGAGCTGGTGCCCGGCACGGTCAGCGTCATCACGGCGCGCATGGATTATTTGCCGGCTTCGCTGCCGGCCCGGCCGCATGACTGGCAGGCCGTCGAGTTCAGCCGGCTGGAGCGGCCGGCCGAGGGTATCGTGTCGGTCTATGCGCGGGGCCGCGACTACCACAAGGTGCTGCGCGGCCGGCTGCAAAAGCTGGCCGAGCGCATCGCCGCCGAGATCGGGCCGTTCGGCCACCGGGCCTTCACCGATTCGGCGCCGGTGCTGGAGGCCGAGCTGGCGTCTCGCAGCGGCCAGGGCTGGCGCGGCAAGCACACGCTGCTGCTCAGCCGCGAGGCCGGCTCGATGTTCTTCCTGGGGGAGATCTATGTCGATCTGGCGCTGCCTCCCAGTGCGCCGGCCTCGGCGCATTGCGGCAGCTGCCAGGCCTGCATCGACATCTGCCCGACGCGGGCCATCGTGGCGCCCCACCGGCTCGATGCGCGGCGCTGCATTTCCTACCTGACGATTGAGCATGCCGGGCCGATTCCGCTGGAGTTCCGCGCCTTGATCGGCAACCGCATCTACGGCTGCGACGACTGCCAGCTGGCCTGCCCGTGGAACAAGTTCGCCCGGCGCAGCAGCCTGCCGGATTTCGACGAGCGCCAAGGCTTGAGCGGGCAGCAGCTGGCGGTCTTGTTCGGCTGGACGGAAGAAGAGTTCCTGCGCCTGACCGAGGGCAGTCCGATCCGTCGCATTGGCCATGAACGCTGGCTGCGCAACATTGCGGTGGCGATGGGCAATGCGCTGCGGGCTGGGGTGGCGCCGGTGGAGGCTGACGGGATTCGGGCGAGCTTGCGGGCGCGGGCTGCGGGTCACCCGAGCGCGCTGGTGCGCGAGCATGTGCTGTGGGCGCTGGAGCAGTCGCTTTAGATTTTCAATGGCGTGGCTTTGGCTTTTGATGATGAAATAGGGGTTTTGCGCAATGAATGCTTGCGCTGGTAGCTATTGAAATCGTAGCGTTTGTGGTTTGGGTTGGTTCGGGTTGGTTTGGGTTGGTTTGGTTTGGTGTTTGTTCTTGGCCTTGTTTTCGCTGCTTTGGACTGCTGGCCGGGGGTTGCCCGGCGGCAACTCACTTTTCTTTGCTTCGCCAAAGAAAAGTAAGCAAAAGAAAGGCGACCCGGCTGCCTGGGTCCCTGCGCTTCGCTGCGGGCAACCTGCGCTGCCCCGAAAAAACGGGGGTCGGCGCAAACTCGCTCCGCTGCACTGCACTCAAACAGCGCGCCGCCCTGATCCCGTTTTTTCGGGCCATCGCAGGCCCAGGCAGAACGGGACTGCGGGGAATGAAAATCCAAACAGCCAAACAGCCAAACAGCCAAACAGCCAAACAGCCAAACAGCCAAACAGCCAAACAGCCAAACAGCCAAACAGCCAAACAGCCCAGGCGCACCACGTTCAGCGCGCCGTAACAAAAATTTTGATTTGCTACGAATTCAATAGCTGGTTGCGCAGATGCTGCCTGCGCCAGAGGCATATTTGATTCGTAAAAATGACTTTTCACACCACCCGTACAGAAATAATTCCTGTACGGGTGACGGTTAATTGCCCGATTTCAAGCCTTTTTGGCCTGTAGCGCACACGGTAGCTGCGCAGCATGCTATTGAATAAATAGCGATTCGGCAGCCGCCGGCACCGCTTCGCCCACTACCTGCAACACCGCTTGCTCCGCCAGCGTGTCCAGCTCGACCCACTCGCCCCAGGCCAGCTGGCGCGTTGCTCCGGCAGGCATGCCCGCCGCCTCGCGCTGCCAGCGCAAGGTGATGTCGTGGCCCTGCAGGTTCAGCCGCAGTTCCACCGCCGGCCAGTGCGCGGGCAGGCGCGGCGACAGCGACAGCCGGCCCGGCTGCACCGACAGGCCGAGCAGGGTCTCGACCGCCGCCCGGTACAGCCACGCGGCCGAGCCGGTGTACCAGCTCCAGCCGCCCCGGCCGACGTACGGCGCGGCGCTGTAGATGTCGCCGGCCATCACATACGGCTCCAGCTCGTAGGCGCCAGCGCGCTCGGGGTGGGCGCTGCGGTGGGCCGGGCTCAGGTTTTCAAAGCTGCGCCAGGCGCCTTCGGTGTCGCCGCTCAGGGCCTGCGCCATCAGCGCCCAAACGCCGGCATGGGAATACTGCCCGCCGTTTTCGCGCACGCCCGGCGGGTAGGCCTGGATGTAGCCCGGGTTGTTGGCGGAATGCCGCAGCGGCGGGTCGAGCAGGCGCAGCAGACCGGCTTTTTCGTCGATCAGCTGGTTGTTGAGCGCCAGCATCGCCGAGCGGGTGAAGGCGGGCGCCGAGGCGCCGGACAGCACCGACCAGGCCTGGGCGATCAGGTCGATGCGGCATTCGTCATTCGCGTCCGAACCCAGCGGCGCGCCGTTGTCGAAGAAAGCGCGGCGGAACCAGGCGCCATCCCAGCCGGCGTCGTGCAGCGCGGCGATCCAGCCCTGGCGCGCGGCCAGCCAGCGCTCGGCACGGGCGTCGTCGCCACGCATCCGGGCCAGCGGCGCGAAGCCCTCGGCCACGCTGCACAGGAACCAGCCCAGCCAGACCGATTCGCCGCGCCCTTCGTGGCCGACGCGGTTCATGCCGTCGTTCCAGTCGCCGGTGCCCATCAGCGGCAGGCCGTGGCTGCCCACCGCCAGGCTGTGGTCGATGGTGCGGGCGCAGTGCTCATAGACGCTGGCCGACTGCTCGCTCGCCTGCGGTGCGTAGTAGGCGTCCTCGGCGCCCTCGGGTATCGGCGCGCCGTCGATGAAGGCGACCGCCTCGTCGAGCAGGCCCACGTCGCCGGTGGCCTGCAGGTAATGGCTGCAGGCATAGGGCAGCCAGAGCAGGTCGTCGGAAAAATGGGTGCGCACGCCTTCGCCGCCGGGCGCATGCCACCAGTGCTGCACATCGCCCTCGGGGAACTGGCGCGACGCGTTGAGCAAAATCTGCGCGCGTAGCCGCTCGGGCGCAGCCAGCGCCAGCGCCATTGCGTCCTGCAGCTGGTCGCGAAAGCCCGAGGCGCCGCCGGCCTGGTAAAAGCCCGCTTTGGACCAGATGCGGCAGACCACCGTTTGGTACAGCAGCCAGTGGTTGACCAGCGCGTCGAACCGGGCATCGGGCGTTTTGACCCGCACCTTGCCCAGCAGGCCGGACCAGGCGGCTTTCACCCCGGCCAGCGACTGCTGGCAGGCCGGTTGGCTCCAGCGCGCAGCCATCTGCTCGGCACTGGCGGCATCCGGCGCATGGCCTATAACGAAGCTCAGGGCCAGCTCCTCATCGGCGGCCAGCGTGAATTCGCCGGCCAGCGCGGCGCACGGGTCCAGGCCGCTGCCGCTGCGGCCCCCCAATGCCGCGGGCAGCACCATGCGCCCGAGCGGGTCGAAGAACTCGCTGCGGTCGCAGGTCCATTCGGGTTTCGCGGCAGCGCCGTTCATCGCCAGGAACACGGTGGCGCCGCCGTAGCCGTCGCGGCTTTCCTGCTGCTGGGCGAACACCGCCGGCTGCGCCGGGTTTTTCCAGGTCTGGAGGGTGCGGCGCCGGCCCCGCGCATCACCCATCTGCCACTCGGCCATCGCCACGGCGCGCAGGCGCCTGGGCGCGCCGCCGTCGAGCCGCAGCGTCACGCTGACGACCTTGACGGACTCCTCCATGTCGGCAAAAAAGGTTGTCTTTATCCGCAGCCCGTGCTGCCGGCCCTCGAACACCGAATAGCCCTGGCCGTGGCGCACCCGCCAGCGGCTGGCGCCGGCGGCCAGCGTGGAAGGCACCAGCGGCAACACCTCGCCGCTGCCCAGGTCCTGCAGCAGCCAGTGCTCGAAGGCCGGGTCGGCCACCGGGTCGTTCGACCATGGCGTGAGCTGGTGCATCCGGCTGTTGCCGGCCCAGGTCATGCCGCTGCCGGTTTCGGACACCTGAAAGCCGAAGTCGGGGTTGCCGATGATGTTGACCCAGGGCCGCGCCTGCGCCTGGCCGCCCTGCAGCTCGAAGCAGAATTCGCCGCTGTCGGCGTCGAACCGGCCGGCCGCCGGCGCACCCGCCGGAGCGGTGTGGCGCGTGCCAGTGCTGGCCCCGGCGGATGCGAACAGTGGCGTGGCCGCCCGTTGCGCCGGCTGGCGTGCATCGCTGCGCAAGCCCGCGACCTGCACTTCGAGCGGCCGGCCGTCGGCGGTCAGCACCAGCCTGGCCATGCCCGACAGCGCGGCTTTTTCAGCGGCTGAAATCTCCTGGTCGCGCAGCAGGTGAAAGCCCGAATGCATCCCGGCGCCCTGCGAAAAGCTCTGCTCGACCTTTTGCATCAGGCGGTCGCGCAGCGCCAGGATGTCGCGCTGCAGCGGCATCAGGTAGGAATTGGCTTCGCTGTTGATGACCACCACATCGACCGCCAGCCCGCCGAAAATCCACCACGGCTGGGCCCGCAGCAGCGCATTGACCAGCGCCATGCCGCCGGCTGAATGGATGCGCACCAGCAGGATGGGCTTGTCGCCCGAAATACCGAAGCGCCAGAGCTGGCGCTGGTCCAGCGGCCCGGCCTTGGCCGAGGGCCGTGGCGTGCTGTACATCAGCGCGGTGGTCAGGTCCTGCACCGCCAGGTGCTCGCCCGGCGTCAGCGTCAGGTCGCGCAGCCGCACCTGCGCCAGCGTGGCAGCCATGCGGGTGGCGCGCAGCACATGCATCGGCTGCAGGTATTTGTCGATGCGGGCCGTCAGTTCCTCCTCGGTGGCTGCGGCGGCGGTGGCAAAGCTCAGCCGGGCCGTGGCGCCGGGCGCAATCCGCAGCCTGAGCCGCAGGCTGGCGACCGGATCGAGGCCGTTGACCGGCTGGCCGTCGGCATCCATGGTTTGCGCCAGCAGCGCCGGCTGGTGCGCCGGCCGGTGACGCCCGGCAAAGACGCGCCGGTCGGCGATGCAGTCCACCTGCAGCAGCTCGGCATCGACCTCGGCCAGGAAATGCGCCACCGCCATCTGCGGGTCGCCATGCAGGCGCGGCTTGCGCTTGAGCAGCAGGGCGCGCCATTCAGGTATCCAGCGGGTCTGCACGAACAGGTTGGAAAACGCCGGATGGGCTTCGTCGGCGCGCGGGTCGGCCAGCACCGCCTCGAAGTACGACACCAGCTCGACGAGCTGCTCGGCGCTGCCGGTGTTGTGCAGCAGCACGGTGCGCAGCTCGGTGTCGTCCTCGGGGCTGACCAGCACGCTGATGCTGGCGCCCAAGGCGTCGCCGTGGGCATCGAACTGCACCCGGTCGGGCAGGAAGCGGGCGCTGTAGGACCAGCCCGGCAGCGGCGCGGGCGCGGCGGTCAGCGAGCCGACGCTGCCGCCGGCCTGGCGCAGGTAGAAAAAGCTGCCGTGGCTGTCGCGCAGCACATCGTCGCGCCAGCGCGAGACGTTGCGGCCCTGCCAGCGGCTCAAACCGGCGCCGCTGGCCCGCAGGGCGACGTTGTAGCGCCCGTTGGACAGCAGGTGCGTCGGTTTCCAGCCGGCTTCCTGCGGGTTCAGGTCGCGTGAATGGAAGACCGGCACGCCGGCATGGCTGTCGGGCTCGGTCGGCATGCGCGGCTTGGCGCTGCCGCTGATCTGGCGCGGCGTGCGCTCATGCAGCAGCGCCTCATGCGCGGCCACCTGGGGCTCGGCTGCAAACCAGCGCCGGGGCGCGTCCGCGCACAGCACATTGCACAGCGCCGCCAGCCCCATGCCCTGGTGGTGCGCCATGAAGGCCTGCACGATGCTGAAATCCTGCTTCTCGGGCTGGCGCGAGACGGTGAAGTCAAGCGCCTCGAACATGCCCAGCGCGCCGCGCCCGCCCAGCGCTTCGAGGCGCTTGAGGTTGGCGACAGCCGCCGCCGGCTCGAACAGGGTGGACAGCAGGGTGGCATAGGGCGCGACGACCCGGTCGGTCAGCGGCGTTCGGCGCAGCGCCAGGCGCGGCACGCCGAACGGCGAGTACTGGTAGGCCAGCGAATGGTCCTGCGCGAAATAGGCCGATTCGGAAATGCCCCAGGGCAGCTGCTGCTGGTCGCCGAACGCGCGCTGCACCGCAATTGCCGAACGCGCCATGGTCTGCAGCAGGCCTTGCGCCGGCTCGTGCATCAGCAGCGACGGCATCAGGTATTCGAACATCGAGCCCGACCAGGATTTGAGCCCCGGCGCGCCATCGACCGACAAAAACGGCCGGCCCAGCGCGCTCCAGTGGCGCTTGGGCACATCGCCCTTGGCAATCGCCAGGAAGCTGGTCAGCCGCGACTCGGACGCCAGCAGGTCGTAGTAGCTGGCGTCGAGCGCCTGGTCCTCGACCCGCAGGCCGATATGGAACAGGTGGCGCTTGCCGTCGTAGAGGCCCTTGAAATCCATCGCGTCATAAAGGGCGCGGCAGCGTCCGGCCAGGCTGCGCAGGCGCGCCGCCTCTGCCGCATCGGCGGGCTCATGCGCCAGCTTGAGGCAGGCCTGGCCCACGGCCAGCAGCAGGCCGGCCAAGTTGCCGCTGTCCACCGCCGACACATAGGCCGGCAGCATGACCTTGAGCGTCTGGGTGTCGTACCAGTTGAGCAGGTGGCCGTTGTGCTTGTGCAGCTTGTCGATGCTGTCCAGCGAGTCTTCGAGCCGCTTGATGAGGTCAAGCGTGGCGATCCAGCCGAATTCGCGGGCGCAGCAGACCGCCAGCAGGTACAGGCCGATGTTGGTCGGCGAGGTGCGGTGCGCCACCGTGGGGTCGGGCACCAGCTGCAGGTTGTCGGGGGGCAGGTGGTTGTCCTCGGGGCCGACGCACTGCTCGAAAAAGCGCCAGGTGTCGCGTGCCAGCGCCAGCAGCCAGGCCGCGTCGCCGGCAGCCAGCGCAGGCGCCGTGCTGGCCGTGCCCGGCGCACGCGGCAGGCTGGCCCACCAGGCCGCCACCGGCGAGGCGCCCCAGAACAGGAACAGCGCCATGCCGGCCCACGGATGGGCGGCCCACGGCGCGGCCACCAATAGCGCGGCGCACAGCAGCGACGCCGGCGCCTGCTGGCGCACGAACGCCGTCAGTTCGGTGCTGGCGGCTGACTGGGCCTGCGCCGCAGTCGTCCATTCGAGCAGCAGGCGGCGGCTCACCAGCAGGCGCCAGAGGGAGCGCACCGCCGCATCGAGCAGCAGCAGCGACTGCGCCGGAATCTGGCTGAACTGCCAGGCGGCGCTGCCAAAGGTGGTCAGCAGTTCGGCGCGTCCGCTTTTGAAAAAGTGGCGCCAGGCAATGCCGCGCCGGGTCGGCACCAGGCCGGCCAGCGCGCCCAGCAGCGGCCCGGCCAGCAGCGCGGCAATGGCGGCCGCCAGCGCGGTGACCAGCGGCAGGGCGCCGGTGAAGATCACCCAGACCAGCAGCGCGAAGGTGGCCGGCATGACCAGCGAGCGGCGCAGGTTGTCGGCCATTTTCCACAGGCCCAGCGCATCGATGCCGTAGTGCCGGGCCTTCAGCATCAGGGGCAGCAGCTGCCAGTCGCCACGGGTCCAGCGGTGGTTGCGGGACGCGGCCACGCCGGCATGATGCGGCGGGTCTTCGACCAGCACCACGTCGCTGACAAAGCCGCAGCGCGCCATCGTGCCTTCGAGCAGGTCATGGCTAAGAACGGCTTCCTTGGGCAGGCGGCCGTCGAGCACCGCATGCATCGCGCCGACATGCAGCAGCCCCTTGCCGCTGAAGCTGCCGGTGCCGAACAGGTCCTGGTAAATATCCGACACGCCGCTGCTGTAGGGGTCGATGCCGCACTGGCCGGCGAACAGCCGGTGGTAGGCGGTGTCTTCAGCCGGGCCGGGCAGCGGCGTCACCACGCGGGGCTGCAGGATGCCGTAGCCGGCGACGACCCGGCGCTGAACAAGATCGACCTGCGGCTGGTTCAGTGGATGAGCGGCAATCGCCACCAGCTCGCGCAGGGCGCCCGGCGGCAGGCCGGTATCGCTGTCGAGCGTGACCACATAGCGAATGCCGCCGGCCAGCCGCAGGTTCTCTGCCAGTGGCAGGAAGCCTTCCGCGCTGCCGGTCGCCAGCAGGCGGATCAATTGCTCCAGCTTGCCGCGCTTCCTTTCCCAGCCCAGCCAGCGCTGCTGGGTTTCGCACCAGCTGCGCGGCCGGTGGAGCAGTAAAAAGCGCGCCGGCGCGCCGGGCGCCGCCGGGTAGCGCGCATTGAGCGCTGCCAGTCCGGCCAGCGCGTCCTCGACCAGCCCGGCGTCTAGGGGCAGGCTGGCGGCGGGGGCGTCCACCCAGTCGGTCAGCAGCGCGAACTGGGCTTGCTCTTCCCGGTTGGCCAGCCAGTGCAGTTCAAGCTGCCTGACCAGCGCCTGGGTTGAGCCGGGCGAGGTCAGGAGCGTCGGAATCACCACCAGCACCCGGTGCCCCGGCGCAATGCCGGCCTGGAAGTCGAGCCGGGGCAGGGAGCGCACCTTGAGCGACTCGGCAATCAACCGGTGCACCACGGCCGACGCGGCCTCGAACGCGGGCCAGGCCAGCAGCAGCAGGGCTACGAAGGTCTGCCATGGGGTGCCGCCAGCATGGGTTGACGCCAGCGCCACCGCCGCCAGCGTGACCAGGGTGATGACGCCGACATAAGCCGCCAGCCGCCAGCGGCGCCAGCTGCCGCGTTGTGAGGCGCGCTGCGGCGGCAGATTCAGCGCCGCTTCGAGCCGGGCGCGGCCATGGCCGATCAGGTAGAAGCCTGCGGTTCGCTCGGCGGCGTCGCTGTCCATGCTCTGCGGCACCGCCTGGACCGCCGCCACCACGGCCAGCGCCACGTCGCGCTCTGCCCTTTCGCTGTCGAGCGCCAGCTGCTCCATGGCCTGGGTGATCTGCTGGCGGGTAACTTCGCTTTCCCGGCCAAAGCTCGGCAGCTGCTCCAGCACCTGCAGCGACCGGCTGACCGGTTCGATCAGCGCCACCCAGTCCACCTGGCCGATCAGGCGCAGCGTGGTGATGATGTTGCCCACCGTCAGGTTGGATGCCACCTGGGCGCCCTGGCTCTCCTGCATCAGGGCATGGCCATCGGGGCAGTGCTTCTCGGTCCATTGCACCAGCGTGGCCGCCTCGCCGGGCAATCCGGCCGGCATGCGCTGCCAGAGCTGCGTCAGGTAGCTGCGGCGCAGGCCGCGCCGGGCCATCAGGCTGTCGATGGCATCCAAGCCAGCTTCATCCAGCAGCTGCCCGCTGTCCCAGACCGCATGGGCGACTTCGCGCGCCACCTTGCTGTGGGCAATGTCGTCGGCCAGGCGGCGCAGGTTCTCCAGCAGCACGACGCGCAGCGTGGTCGGCAGGGCCCACAGCTCGCTCAGGCGCAGCTCGCTTGAGCGTTGGTAGGCGTTCAGGAAGGCGGTGAAGATGTCCGGGTTCAGCACGCTGTCGGTATGCGCCACATAGGCCCAGGCAATGCCATAGACACGCGGCAGGCCCTGCAGCGGCGCCACCGCCAGCTTGGGCAGGCGGGCGTAGAAGCGGCGCGGCACGCCCTCGCGGATTTGCTCCAGCTGCGCTTCGATGAGCGGAAAATTGTCGAGCAGCCATTCGGCCGCCGGTGTGGCGTAGTGGCCGCTCAGTGAGGTCAGGGCCACGTAGTCATAGGCTTCGCGCAGCGCGGCCAGGTTTTCCTCGACACGCGGGAAAAACGGCGAATGCCGCTGCGACTGGGCATCGGTCTCGATGGTTTGCGCCTCGGCCAGGCTGACGCCGTGCTCCTCGAAGCGATGAATCCCGAACAGCTCGGCGCGAATCGGCGGCTCGGCCGGCTCCGGATGCGCGAGCAGCAGCTTGCGGGCGTGTGGGCTAAGAGTTGTCAGCCGGTCCAGAACGTCGGCGCTCACCGCCTCATGCCATCGTCAGCAGGCTTAACGCCACCATGCCCAGGCTGCAGGCCACCAGCACCGCGCCGGTCGTGACCAGCCGGGGCGCGGTGAAGGCATGCAGTGACTCCAGCGTAGTCCGCAGGGTGAAGAAACGGCCCCGCGAACGTTGACAAGCGCTCATGTGGGAGGCCAGCGCCATGAAATCACTCGACACCAGTTCATTGCTCGGCGAAAGGCGATGGGCGGCCTGGGCAGGTGAAGTGGTCATGGCGTGCGTTTCCTGAAGTTGGGTGCCGTCGCAAGCGCCACAGGGCGCCGCTCATTGGCATGCATCCATGCTAGAACCTGCCCAGCTCAACCGCTATCAGAAGCCGCTAAGGCTTGTGTAGGCGCTTGCCGATTCCCTGCGTCAGCCAGTGTTTCGCAAGCCAGCCGCAATGCCGTTGATCGAGATGTGAATGCCGGTCTGCACCCGCTGGTCGGTCTGGCCAGCGCGGTAGCGGCGCACCAGTTCGACCTGCAGATGGTGCAGCGGGTCGATGTAGGGAAAGCGGTGGCGGATCGAGCGCTGCAGCGATGCATTGCTGGCCAGGCGCTGCTTTTCCCCGGTGATCAGGCCAAGGGCGTTGACCGTCTTGTGCCATTCGGCATCGATGGCGGTAAATATCTTCTTGCGCAGCCTGGCGTCGTTCACCAGCTCGGCATAGCGTGAGGCCAGTGCCAGGTCGCTCTTGGCTAGGACCATGTCCATGTTGCTCAGCAGGGTGCGGAAAAACGGCCACTGGCGGTACATCTTCTTGAGCAGCGCCAACGCCTCCTTGCGTGATTCCGGCGAGCTGCCGGCGGCCAGAAAATTCTCGATGGCGCTGCCGAAGCCATACCAGCCCGGCAGCGTCAGCCGGCACTGGCCCCAGCTGAAGCTCCAGGGAATGGCCCGCAGGTCTTCGATGCGTTGCGACGGCTTGCGGGACGCCGGGCGCGAGCCGATGTTGAGTTCGGCAATCTCGCGGATCGGCGTGGCGCCGAAAAAATATTCGGTGAAGCCCGGCGTCTCATACACCAGCGCGCGGTACGCGGCCATGCTGGACTGCGACAGCCGGTCGGCGGCCTGCAAAAACGCCTGGGTCGCCGGCTTGGTCGGCTGCAGCAGCGTCGCTTCGAGCGTCGCGGCCACAAGCGTTTCGAGGTTGCGCCGGCCGATTTCCGGGTTGGCGTATTTCGAGCCGATGACCTCGCCCTGCTCGGTCAGGCGGATCTGGCCGCGCACCGTGCCCGGCGGCTGCGCCAGGATCGCCTGGTAGCTCGGGCCGCCGCCCCGGCCCACCGTGCCGCCCCGGCCGTGGAACATGCGCAGCGTGATGCCGTGCGAGACCGCCAGCTGGTCGAACAGCTCGACCAGCGCGATTTCGGCCCGGTACAGCTCCCAGTTGCTGGTGAAGATGCCGCCGTCCTTGTTGCTGTCGCTGTAGCCGAGCATGATGTCCTGCTCCGCGCCGCTCCTCTGCAGCAGCTGCGCCACGCCCGGCAGCGCGTAGAAGTCGCGCATGATGGGCGCCGCATTGCGCAGGTCTTCGATGGTCTCGAACAGCGGCACCACGATCAGGTCGCACTGCGAGCCAGCCGGCTTTTGCGCGTCTTCAAGCAGGCCCTGCATCAGCCCGACCTCTTTTTGCAGCAGCAGCACTTCGAGCAGGTCGCTGACGGTTTCGGTGTGGCTGATGATGTAGTGGCGAATCGCCTCCTTGCCAAAGCGCTTGCGCGCCGCCAGCGCGGCCTCGAAGATCGCCAGCTCGCTTTGCGCCAGCTCCGAATAGACTGTGCCCAGCACCCGCAGCGCCCTGGCGTCGTTGAGCATCCTGAGCAGCAGGCCGCGCTTGGCGGCTTCGTCCAGGCTGGCGTAGCCCGGCTCGACCCTGGCCACGGCCAGCAGCTCGGCCACGACCTCCTCATGCTTGTCCGAACTCTGGCGCAGATCCACCGTGGCCAGGTGAAAGCCGAACACTTCCACCGCCCGGATCAGCGGGTGCAGCCGCTGGGCCGTCAGCGCCTGGCCGTGGTGGCTGTTCAGCGAGGCTTCGAGCGTGCGCAGGTCGGCCAGGAAATCCTCGGCGCGCGGGTAAGGGTTTTGCGGCGCCACCGCATGGCGCGCCGCCTCGCCGCCGGTCAGCTCCTTGAGCGTCGCGGCCAGCCGGGCATAGACGCCGGTCAGCGCGCGCCGGTAGGGCTCGTCCTGGCGGTGGTCGCTCCGGTCGGGCGAGCGGTCCGCCAGCGCCTGCATCTCGGCGCTGCAATGAACCAGGATGGCCGACATCGACAGCTCGGCGCCCAGCAGGTGCACCTCGGTCAGGTAGTGGCGCAGCGCCACGTCGGCCTGCCGGCGCAGCGCGTAGTTCAGGGTGTCGGCGTTGACGTTGGGGTTGCCGTCGCGGTCGCCGCCTATCCACTGGCCCATGCGCAGGAAGCTATGCACCGGCTGGGCGCCCAGCTCGCGCTCCAGGTTGGCGTAAATCTTGGGAATCTCGCGCAGGAAGGTCGCCTCGTAGTAGCTCAGCGCATTCTCGATCTCGTCGGCCACGGTGAGCTTGGAAAAGCGCAGCAGCCGGGTCTGCCACAGCTGCATCACTCTGGCGCGCAGCTGCGCTTCATTGGCCGCCAGCTCGCGCGGCGTCAGCGCATCCTTCGTGGCATTGACGGCCAGCGCCAGCGCCTTGATGCTGTCGCGGGCCGTCAGCAGCTGGGCAATGCCCCGCTCGGCGTCCAGGATGCTTTTTCGCTGCACCTCGGTCGGGTGAGCGGTGAGCACCGGCGAGACAAAGCTGCGCGCCAGCGTGGCCGCTATCGTCTGCGGCGCGATGCCGGCCCAGCGCAGGCGGGCCAGCGCGACCTCGATGCTGCCCTCCTGGGTGTCGCCGGCGCGCTCATGCACGGTGCGGCGGCGGATGTGGTGGCGGTCCTCGGCCAGGTTGGCCAGGTGTGAAAAATAGGTGAAGGCGCGGATCACGCTGACCGTCTGGTCGCCGCTCAGGTCTTTCAGCAGGGTTTTCAGCGCCTTGTCGGCTTCCTCGTCGGCGTCGCGCCGAAAGGCCACCGACAGCGTGCGCACCTGCTCGATCAGCTCGTAGGCGGCCACGCCTTCCTGGTCGCGGATCACGTCGCCCAGGATGCGTCCGAGCAGGCGGATGTCCTCGACCAGCGGGCGCTCATTGTTCTTGGCCCGGGCCGACGGCGTGGCCGGCTTGCCAGCCGTGAGCGCGGCGGCTTGAACAGCCGGCCCGGCGTCAGGGCGGTCATCGGCGGCTTTATGGGCGGCTTTTCTGGTGCGGACGGAAGGGGTGGGCATGCTGGCCTTTTGGTGCGGGAGAGGACGTTGGAACGAGGGCTGGAAAAAAGCACATGCTAGCATTCAGCCCCTCTATAGATTACCGACGGGTTACCAGTGGCAGCAGTGTTCCAGAGACTTGAAAAAACGCCCCGCGTGGTGATTGCCACGCGCGAAAGCCGGCTGGCGATGTGGCAGGCCGAGCATGTCAAGGCATTGCTTGAAAACCGGCTCGGCTGGCAGGTCGGGCTGCTGGGCATGACAACATTGGGCGACCAGATCCTGGACCGCTCGCTCAGCAAGGTCGGCGGCAAGGGCCTGTTCGTGAAAGAGCTGGAAAACGCGCTGATCGACGGCCGGGCCGACCTGGCGGTGCATTCCCTCAAGGACGTGCCGATGGACCTGCCCGAAGGCTTCGCGCTGGCCTGCGTGCTCGAACGCGAAGACCCGCACGACGCCTTCGTGTCCAACCAGTTTGCCTCGCTGGCCGAGCTGCCGCCGGGCGCGGTGGTCGGCACCTCCAGCCTGCGCCGGCTGGTGCTGCTCAAGGCGCTGCGTCCCGACCTGAGCATCCAGCCCCTGCGCGGCAACCTGGACACGCGGCTGCGCAAGCTCGACGAGGGCCGGTACCACGCCATCGTGCTGGCCGCCGCCGGACTGAAGCGCCTTGGGCTGGAGTCGCGCATCCGCCACACCTTTTCGCCGGCCGACATGCTGCCGGCAGCCGGGCAGGGCGCGTTGGGCATCGAAGTGCGGGCCGACCGGGCCGACCTGCTGGCCGCGCTGGCCACGCTGGCGCACCAGCCGACCTGGCTCGCCGTCACCGCCGAACGCACCGTGTCCCGCGCGATGGGCGGCAGCTGCTCGATGCCGCTGGCCGCTTTCGTGACCAGTGCGGGCCAGGGCGGCGCGATGCAGCTCGAAGCGGCCTGGGGCGACATGGCCGAGGCGCCGGCGC
>JAQGNK010000538.1 GCA_028291905.1 Polaromonas sp. | reverse complement strand
CTGAATGGCCGGCGCCAGGGCTTGCCCGATGACGCCGGCCAGGCGCTGCCTCACCGGAACACCTATCTTGAAAAATTTTGAACGCCATTTCCTGGCTGCCAACCGCTGGCTGTTGATCGTGACACTGGCGGTCATGGCGGTCATCATTTTCGCCAACGTCGTGCTGCGCTACACCACCAACCAGTCCATCGAGTGGGCCGAGGAAGTGTCGCGCCACCTGATGATCTGGCTGACCTTCATCGGCTGCGGCCCGACGCTGCGCTATGGCGGCCACATTGCGGTGGAAAACCTGCAGGATGCGCTGCCGCCCCAGGGCGCCATCGCCATGCGGGCGCTGATCGGGCTGCTGCTGACCGGCTTCTTCGTTTTCTGCATCTGGTTCGGCCTGGAATACCTGGAGCGCACCCAGTACCAGACGACGCCCGCCACCCAGATTTCGTTCGCCATCATTTACGCAGCGCTGCCGGTCGGCATGCTGCTGACCCTCATCCACTGGCTGCTGATCATGAAACGCTATGTCTTGCGGCGCGAGTTTGCATCCGACAGCCACTTTGACGCCACCGCGAGCGCTTCCCTGTGAACGCCAGCGTCATTTTGCTGATTTCCGCCTGCGTTTACCTTGCCATCGGCGTGCCGGTCGCCTTTGCGCTCGGTTTGTCCACGGTGACGGCCCTCTTGGTGTCCGGCAGCTTTCCGATGCTGGTGCTGCTCAAGGAAACATTCACCGGCATTGACAGCTTCCCGCTGATGGCGGTGCCGTTTTTCATCCTGGCCGCCGAACTGATGAGCGGCGGGTCGCTGACCGATGTGCTGCTGCGCTTTGCCGGCCAGTTCGTCGGCCACCGGCGCGGCGGCCTGGGCTACACCAACGTCGTGGCATTGACTTTTTTCTCCGGCATTTCCGGCTCGGCCCTGGCCGATGCCGCAGGGCCGGGGTCGATGATGATCCGCATGATGGACAAGGCCGGCTATGACAGGGCCTACGCGGCGGCGCTGACCGCCGCCACGGCCATCGTCGGGCCGATCATCCCGCCTTCGATCATCATGATCATCTACGCCCTGGCAGACGACAACGTGTCGGTGGGCGCGCTGTTTGTCGCCGGACTCCTGCCCGGCCTGCTGATCGCGGTGGCGATGTGCATCGTGAACTGGCATGTGTCCAAGCAGCGCAATTACCGCGGCGACGGCGAGCATCCGAGCCGCGCTGAAATCTGGCGAACCACCTGGCGCGCACTGCCCGCGATCTTGCTGCCGGTGCTGATCCTGGGCGGCATGCGGGCGGGCTGGTTCACGCCGACCGAGGCCTCGGTCGTGGCGGTTTTCTATGCGCTGGTGTGCGGCAAGTACGTTTACGGAACGCTCAAGTGGGCGGCGGTTCCCGATATCCTGTGGCGCTCGGCGCTGCTGACCGCGTCGGTGCTGATCATTATTGCCATGTCGGCTTCATTTGCCTGGGTCTTGACCATTGAAGGGGTGCCGCAAACCGTTGCCAACTGGATCAGCGGCATGCAGCTCAACGCCTGGACATTCCTGATCGTCATCAATGTCTTCCTGCTGCTGTTCGGCATCTTCATCGAACCCCTGCCCGGTGTGATGGTGCTGGTCCCGATCCTGGCCCCGGTCGCCGCCAAGGTGGGAATAGACCCCATCCACTTTGCGATGGTGGTCATTTTCAACCTGACGCTGGGAATGATCACGCCGCCCGTCGGCGGGCTGCTGTTCGTGACGTCCAATGTCTCGCGCGTGCCGCTGTCCCACCTGACGCGGGAACTCAAGCCATTTCTCTGGGCCCACGGCGTGGTGCTCCTGATATTGACCTTTGTACCTGCGCTGTCCACCTGGCTGCCGCATGTGATGGGTTTCAAATAAACACCCGCGCCATCAATTTCAGCTTTTTCATGACCACGCAGTTCAAGCCCATCACGCCCGGCGCCTATCTGTCGGACCAGGTGGCGGATGTGCTGGCCGCCGAGATCCGGGCCGGCCGGCTGGCGGTGGGCGACAAGCTGCCGACGGAGGCCGCGCTGGTGGAGCAGTTCCAGGTGAGCCGCACGGTGGTCAGGGAGGCTGTCTCGCGCCTCAAGTCGCTAGGGCTGGTCGATTCCCGGCAGGGCAGCGGCGTGTACGTGAAGGTAACCGGGTTTTCGCCGCTCAACTTCGATGCCAAATGCGCTGTCTCCAAGCAGGCGGTGATCCAGATGGCCGAAGTGCGGCGCGCGCTGGAGGCCGAAGTCGCTGAACTGGCGGCCAGGCGGCGCACCCAGGCCGACATCAAGCGCATCCGCGCGTCGATCACGCTGCTGGACAAGGCAGTCAAGGCCGGCGGCGATGGGGTGGACGAGGACGTGAAATACCACCGTGCGATTGCCGAGGCTGCGCGCAACCCCTTTTTGATCGGCACGCTCGAATACCTGGGCCAGTTTCTGCGCGGCGCCACCCGCGTCACGCGCGCCAACGAAGCGCGCCGGTCAGACTTTGCGCGGCAGGTGCGCGACGAGCATGAGCTGATCGTGCGGGCGATTGAAGCGGGTGATCCGGCTGCGGCGCGCCAGGCGGCCGCGCAGCACATGAACAACGCCATCCAGCGCATCGAGCAGGCAGACCCGGCGTTCTGGGAGCAGGCGGGGGTTCAGCTCGCGCGTCCGCTGGTTTCCGGGTTAACGATGCATCACTGACGACATGCCCGTCTGCGCCTTGTTCAACAGGCCGGGACAGGTGATTTCCATGGAAGGAACCAAACCTTGATTAATACGATGATCTTGTTGAGCAATCCACTGGCGGCGCCTGGCGCACCGGGCGCGGCCGCCCTTTTGCATGAACAACCAGCCAGCCTGAACCAGCACAAAGGAAGCAGGAAATGACATCAACCGTAGGCGTGATCGGCCTGGGCGCCATGGGCGGCGGCATGGCGCGCTCACTGCGCCGCCACGGCTGCCAGGTGCATGTTTTCGATGTGCGCGCCGACGCCGCCCAGGCCTTTGCCAACGAAGGCGGCACGGCCTGCGCGTCGCCGGCCGAGCTGGCCGGGCCGTGCAGCGTCATCGTGTCGGTGGCGGTGAATGCCGCGCAGACTGAAAGCGTGCTGTTTGGCGAGGGCGGCTGCGCGCTGGCGATGAAGCGCGGCAGCGTCTTCGTGATGTGCTCCACCGTGGACCCCAACTGGTCGATGGCGCTGGAGGCGCGGCTGGCGGCGCTGGGCATCCTCTACCTCGACGCGCCGATTTCCGGCGGCGCCGCCAAGGCCGCCAGCGGCGACATGACCATGATGACCTCGGGCACGCCCGAGGCCTATGCGGCCGTTGGGCCGCTGCTCGATGCGATGGCCGCCAAGGTGTACCGGCTCGGCGACCAGGCCGGCGCGGGCAGCAAGGTCAAGATCATCAACCAGCTCCTGGCCGGCGTGCATATCGCCGCCGCCGCCGAGGCGATGGCGCTGGGCCTGCGTGAAGGCGTGGACCCGGCCGCGCTCTACGACGTGATCACCCACAGCGCTGGCAACAGCTGGATGTTCGAGAACCGCATGGCCCATGTGCTGGCGGCCGACTACACGCCGCTGTCGGCGGTCGATATCTTCGTGAAGGACCTTGGACTGGTGCTGGACATGGCGCGTGCCAGCAAGTTTCCGCTACCGCTGTCGAGCACGGCGCATCAGATGTTCATGCAGGCCTCAACCGCCGGATTCGCCCGCGAGGACGACAGCGCGGTGATCAAAATTTTCCCCGGCATTGAACTGCCCAAAAAATCATGAGTGCCGAGCCCAGCGAACCCGCAGCAAAGAGCCTGGAGAACAGCTCTGCCCCAGTCAGGGCCGCGGAACCGGCTTCGCCGGGCCGCAGGCGCAGTAGCCCCCTCGGGGGGCAGGAAGCTACACGCAGTGAGCGACCGTGGGGGCAACATTCATGGCTTTGCCAGACCGCAGGCGCAGCGGCCCCCTCGGGGGGCAGCGAACCACACGAAGTGGGGAGCGTGGGGGCCTTATTCCTCGGCTGCATCGCCGACGATTTCACCGGCGCCACCGACCTGGCCAACAACCTGGTGCGTGCCGGCATGCGGGTGGTGCAGGCCATCGGCGTGCCGGCCCAGCCGCTGCAAGCCGATGCCGACGCGGTGGTGGTGGCGCTCAAGTCGCGCACCTTGCCGGCAGGTGAGGCGATTGCCCAGTCGCTGGCGGCGCTGCGCTGGCTGCAGGGCCAGGGCGCGCAGCAGATTTACTTCAAATACTGCTCGACCTTCGACAGCACGGCGCAAGGCAACATCGGCCCGGTGGCCGAGGCGTTGATGGAGGCGCTCGGCGCCGATTTCACCATTGCCACGCCCGCCTTTCCCGACAACCAGCGCACCGTGTTCAAGGGCCATCTGTTCGTGGGCGACGTGCTGCTCAACGAAAGCGGCATGCAGAACCATCCGCTCACGCCCATGCTGGACGCCAACCTGGTGCGGGTGCTGCAGGGGCAATGCCGCCGCAAGGTCGGCCTGATCGACCAGCAGGTCGTGGCGCAGGGCGAGGCGGCCATTCGCGAGCGCATCGAACACCTGCGGGCTGAAGGCGTTGGGCTGGCGGTGGTCGATGCGATTTCCAACGATGACCTGATGCGGCTCGGCCCGGCGCTCAAGGGCATGCCGCTGGTCACCGCCGGCTCGGGTGTGGCCATCGGATTGCCGGCCAATTTCGGCATTGCACCCTCCAGCAGCGCCAGCGAGCTGCCCGCCGCCAGCGGCCTGCGGGCGGTGGTGTCGGGCAGCTGCTCGCTGGCGACCAACCGGCAGGTGCAGGCTTTTGTCCAGGCAGGGTGCCCGGCGCTGGAAATCGACCCCCTGCAGATGGCCGCCTGGCAGGCCGCCGGCGTCGATGGGGTGGCTAGGGCGCTGGCCTGGGCCGAGCCTTTGCTGGCCCACGGGCCGGTGCTGGTCTATTCGTCGGCGGAGCCTGCCGCCGTCAAGGCAGTGCAGGCGCAGCTGGGCGTGGAGGCGGCCGGCGCGATGGTCGAAAACACCCTGGCGGCGATTGCGCGGGGCCTGGTGGCGCTTGGTGTGCGGCAGCTGGTGGTGGCCGGCGGCGAAACCTCGGGCGCCTGCGTGCAGGCCCTGGGCATCACGCAGATGAAGATCGGTCCGCAAATCGATACCGGCGTGCCCTGGTGCCATGCCCAGAGCGATGCGGCGCCGCAGGGAGGCCTGCACCTGGCGCTGAAATCCGGCAACTTCGGCACCGATGATTTCTTCAGCAAGGCGTTTTTGAACCTGGCATGACGGAACACGACGCCAGAGAGGAGATTTGCCGCATTGGCCGCAGCCTGTTCGAGCGCAGTTATGTGCATGCGACGGCCGGCAATATCAGCGTGCGGCTGGATGAGTCCGAGGGCGGCGGTTTCCTCATCACGCCCACCGATGCCTGCCTGGGCTTCCTGGTGCCGGCCCGGCTCGCCCGGCTCGATGCGCAGGCCCGGCAGCTGAGCGGCGACCGCGCTAGTAAAACGATAGTGCTTCATGCAGGTATTTATTGCGCCACAAGCCAATTTGATTCAAAAACGAGGTGCGTGATCCATACCCACAGCACGCATTGCGTGGCGCTGACCCTGCGGCCCCAGGTTCAGGCGCAAACCGAGCTGCTGCCCGCCGTGACGCCGTACTTCGTCATGAAGGTCGGCCATGTGCCCCTGATTCCCTACCATCGTCCCGGCGACCCGCAGGCGGCCGAGCAGGTGGCGCAGGCCGTTCGCCGCTACGGCGAGGCCGGCACGCCGATACGCGCGGTGATGCTGGCGCGCCTGGGCCCCAATGTCTGGCACGACTCGCCCGCCGCCGCCATGGCCGTGCTGGAGGAACTTGAAGAAACCGCCCGGCTGGTGAGCCTGAGCGCCACGGCGCCCGCGCCCCTGACCGAACCCCAGATCGAAGAACTGCGGCGCACCTTCGGCGCCCGCTGGTAATTCCTGAAAATCCCTCAAAGCCGTGCCTGACCATGCCTAAATTTGCCGCCAACCTGTCGATGCTTTACCCCGAGCTTGATTTCCTGGACCGATTCGAGGCCGCCGCCCGGGATGGCTTCAAGGCGGTCGAGTACCTGTTTCCCTATGCCTTTGACCGCGCTGACATCGCCGCGCGGCTTCAAGCCAACGGCCTGCAGCAGGTGCTGTTCAATGCGCCACCCGGCGACTGGGACGGCGGCGAGCGCGGCATGGCCTGCCTGCCAGGGCGCGAAGCCGAGTTTCGCAGCGGCTTTCATCAAGCCCTGGACTATGCCGCCGCCCTGGCATGCCCGCGCATCCATGTCATGGCCGGGCTGCTGCCGGCAGGCGCGGAACGCGAGGCGCTCCTTGCGGTCTATGCCGGCAATCTGCGCTGGGCCGCGCAGCAGGCGCAACAGCAGGGCGTCGATGTGCTGATCGAACCCATCAACATCCGCGACATCCCGCGCTTTTTCCTGAACCGCCAGGACCATGCCCACGAGGTGCTTGCCGCCGTCGGTGCGCCCAACCTCAAGGTGCAGATGGACCTCTACCACTGCCAGGTGGTCGAAGGCGACCTGGCGATGAAGCTGCGCCAGTACCTGCCGACCGGCAATGTCGGCCATATCCAGATTGCCGGCGTGCCGCAACGGCATGAACCCGATGTGGGGGAAGTGAACTATTTCTATCTGTTCTCGGTGCTGGACGAACTGGGCTACGCCGGCTGGGTGGGCTGCGAATACCGGCCTGGCGCCGGGCTGCAGCCTGGCGGCACTTCAGCCGGACTGGGCTGGCTGAAGCCTTACCTGTGAGCCAGAGCGTCATCGCACTGGCTTTGCAACACGGCGCTCAGGTCTGACGTGGATTCGCTATTGAATAAATAGCTGTATATGCAGTCCAAGCGTGCGCTTCAGGCTTTTTTATCCTTGAAAACTGCTTGCGGGCCAAAAACGATGCGATCTAGAGCGCAATCAATCCTGCTTGCAACGTTAGTGCTCTGGGTGCTACTGAATTCATAGCTGCTAGCGCATACGCTGCATGCGCCAGAGGTCTGTTTGATCCATAAAAAATGGTCTACTGGTCAAAACGGGCGCGTTCCAGCCAACTCAGACCCGGACGCGGCTTTCCGCCAGCCTCAGTTCATGCGCCATGGCGCAGGCCAGCTGCAGGCGGCGCAGCAGCCAGGGCGTGAGGTCGGTCGCCAGCAGCATGTCCGGCCGCTCCAGGTAGGGCTGCCCTGAAATGCTGACGCTGGGCATCTCGTCGGTCGAAGCGGCCGGTGGCGGCTTGCCCGACAGCTCGGCTTCAATGCGCTGGGCCGCGTGGTCGAGCGCCGGCCTGGCCTGCGCCATGTCGAGCTGGCCGCGCCGCAGCAGCAGCAGCGACTTGACCGCCGTCAGCTGCGCCAGCAGCTGGTAGCTGCGCGCCTGCAGCGATTCCAGCGGCTCCAGCGGCGGGCGAACCTGCGCTGGCTCGGCCAGCGAGCGCTGGGTTGCCAGCGTCAGCGCCGACAGGCTGTCGTAGGCTTCGCGGCGCGCCAGCCGCCAGTTCACATCCGAGGTTTCCTCGCTGTCCAGCAGCGCCAGCGCCCGTTTGGCATGCTGGCTTTGGGCCTGCATGCTGCGCTTGACCAGGCCCGGAATCTGGCTGCGTTCCCAGGACGGCAGCACGTAGCTGAACCCCCAGGCCAGCAGCGCGCCCAGCACGGTGTCGGCTAGGCGCTCGCCAATCGCGAAGGTGGGCCGCAGGCCGGCCAGTAGCAGGTGCGCCTGCAGCAGGCCGCTGATGGTGGCGGCAATCGTGGTGTAGAGGTAGCGGCGCAGGGCAAACGCATGCGCCAGCCCGGTGCTCAGGGCGACGATCAGAAACATCACCTTGGCGCCCGGATGGGTGGCCAGGAGCGCCATCACCAGCAGGCAGCCCAGCACCGTGCCGCCCACCCGCGCATTGCGCCGCTGCACCGTCTGCGCCAGGTTGCCGCGCATCACCACCACGATGGTGATCAGAATCCAGTATTCATGCGTCGCCCAGGGCAGGTGCAGCGACACCCAGTAGCCGGTGGCCACGGCCAGCGTGGCCCGCAGCGCATAGCGCAGCGTGGGCGCGCGCCAGCTCAGCTGGCCGAGCAGCGGCTTGGCGCTCCACAGCGTGGTGCCGACGAACAGCTGCCACTGGCTGCGCACCAGGCTCAGCTCGGGCGCGATGTCGCCGCGCGCCAGCGCCGCCATCTTCACCGCCTCGTCATTGATGTGGCCGATGCGGTCGGCCATGTTGCGCAGCAGGGCGGGCGCATCAGGCGCGTCGGTCAGCGCCGGCTTGGGCACTAGCGCCGGACTGTCCGGGCGGGGCGGCAGCGCGCCGGCCAGCTGCGGCCGCAGGTCGGGGATGGCGGGTATGGATTGCTGGCGCCGGCCCAGCAGCAGCGCCATGCCGAGCGCCTCCAGCTCGTCGGCGGTGGCGTTCAGCGCCTGCTGCAGGGCGGGCAGCACCGGGCCGGTGCCGCGCTGCTGCAGCAGCACATCGAGGTCCAGGTCGCAGGCCAGCTGGTGGTCGCGCGCCTCTAACAGGCTCACCAGCATGGCGGCGGCTTGCTGGCGCGGCCGGGTGGTGGGCGACTCCAGCACCACATTGCGGGTGTCCTGCAGCTGGTCGGCAAAGTTCGCCTGCTGGTCCAGCATGGCTTCGAGCAGCGCGGGGTGGTTGGGCGCCAGCTCGAAACGCTGCGCCTGGATGCGCAAAATGCCGGCGAAGCTGTGCAGGCACTCGGCCAGCATCTGGGCGCGAAAGCGCTGGTTGAGCAAGTTGGTGGTCAGCACCGCCCACAGCAGGTAGAGAAAGGCGCCGGCGGCGAACCAGCCGGTGTGCGACAGCATCTCGCCAAGCGACTCCATCGGCGGCGCGGCCATCGAGAACAGCATCGAAAACAGCAGCGAAAAGCAGATCGGCCCACCGCGCTTGCCCCAGGCCATCATCATCACCGCCAAAAAAGTGCCGGCCACCAGCACGGCGCCCAGCAGCAGCGTGTCCTGGCGCGTCAGCTGCACCAGCAGGAACAGCGGCGTGCCCAGCACCGGTGCGGGCAGCACCTGCATCACCTTGCGCCGGCGCGGCGCGGGCACGTCGGGCAGGCTGGTGATGATGATGCCGACCGCCGCGCTGGCCGCCGCCGTCAGCCCGGCGGTTTCGAACAGCGCCAGCATGATCAGCACCAGGCCGAGCGAAACCGTCAGGCCGTTGGTGACGTACTGGCTCAGCAGCACCCGCAGCAGGTTCAGCAGCCTGCCGTGGAGCCGCAGGGCCCTGGAGGCCAGAAAGGTTGTCTCGGTCGTGTGGCGGTTCATGGTGTGAGCCCACACTGTACCCAAACCGGCGGGGCTGGACCTTGGGGGTTTGCTTGAAATCGGCCGGGCAGGGCGCCGGCCTCAAGGCTCAGAAGGGCGCGTCTGGCACCTGGGCCTGGGCCTCTGCAGGCGCAGCGTCGGCAGCCTTGATGCGCTTGGCCTTGAGCGTGGGCTTGGCTGCCACGGTGGCCGGCGCTTCCTCGATTTCGCCAGCCTGGGCATCGGCATCAAGGCTAGCAGGGGCGTTTGCATCGGCCTGCAGCGCCTGGCGCACGCCGGCCTTGTCGCCGGCGCCGGCAAACTTGCTGTACTTGCCCAGCGTGCCGACCAGCTGGCCGTAGATGCGCGGGTTGCCGGCAACGCATTCGCCCTGGTCCATGAAGTCGGCTTCGCCGGTGAAGTTGCCGATCAGCCCGCCCGCTTCGGTGATGAGCAGAGAGCCAGCCGCCACATCCCAAGGGTGCAGGCCGGTTTCGAAAAAGCCGTCGGTGAAGCCGGCTGCAACGTAGGCCAGGTCCAATGCCGCCGCGCCGGGGCGGCGCACGCCGGCGCACTGGCTCATCACTTCGCCCAGCATGCTCAGGTAAGGCTTGAGCTTGTCGCCGGGGCGGTAGGGAAAGCCGGTGGAGATCAGGCAGTCCTGCAGCCGGGTGCGCTTGCCGACGCGGATGCGGCGGTCGTTGACGTAGGCGCCGCGGCCCTTGCTGGCGCTGTAGATATCGTTGCGGGTCGGGTCATAGACCACGGCCTGCTCGACTTTTCCGCGCACCGCCAGCGCAATGCTGACGCAGTAGAACGGAAAGCCGTGGATGAAGTTGGTGGTGCCATCCAGCGGATCGATGATCCAGACGAATTCGGAATCCTTCGCGCCATGCTCGCTGCCCGACTCCTCGGCCAGGATGCCGTGGCCGGGGTAGGCCGTCAGCAGGGTTTCGATGATCGCGGCTTCGGCGGCCTTGTCGACTTCTGTGACGAAATCATTGGTCTGCTTGAGCGACACGCGGACCGCCTCGACATCGAGTGCGGCGCGGTTGATGAGGGCGCCGGCGGCGCGCGCAGCCTTGACGGCCACGTTGAGCATGGGATGGAGATTGCTGGACATAAAGGATGGTAAAGAGCGGCCAGGAAAAACAGCCAAGGCTGCCGCCCGGTAACCGGACAGGCAGAAAACCGGCTATTTTACCGGCTGATTGCCTGGCTGCGGCGCAACAAGTCGCCTGCAGCGGATGCGGCGCCTGCGCTTTGACCGTTCTTCGCTCGCTGCAAGGCGATGCCATCGCTGGCGCTTTTGAAGGCTGAAACGGATTCAGGCGGCCCGGTCGCAGCCACGGTTGTCAGTCGATGCCGTTGGCGTTTTCAACCGCCCGGTTGTATTCCTTGACCATGTCGTTGTAGTCCTTGACCTGTTTGGACTGCTTCATGTCGCGGTAGGCGCCGACCAGCGACACCAGGCTGGACGCCATGCTCTCGTGGCCGGAATCGGGCCTGGGCTCCTTGGCCTTGGCGGCGGCATACAGCTCGCGCTGGGTGGCAAGGGTTTTCTCCAGCTCCGCAACCATGGTGTCGCCCTGGGTGAACTTGGCAGCATCCTTCATGTCGCTGGCGGTGTTGAAAAGGTTGATCAGTTCCTCGCCTTGCCCGAGCGCCAGCTTGGTGTTGTAGCCGAGCAGGTCGCCGCTGGCCTTTAGCTTGGCCAGCGTTTCGGCGCCGCGCTTTTTCTGCTCCTGTCCCAGCACGTCGTTGAACGATGCCATGGCCGCAGTACTGGCCTCAAAATTGGCGCGCACCGAAGCATCCTCGGACTTGCCGCGTGCCAGGTTGTCGTTTTTGTAGGCTTTGGATTCGTAGTAAATATCAAGCGCCTTGAGCTGCACCACCAGCTTGTCCAGCGCGCCGATCAGCTGGTCGGCGGATTTGTCCAGCGTTTCCTGGTCCGCCGACGGCAGGGCGCGGCCCTTTTTGAACAGGTCCAGCGCGTTCTCTATCCAGCCGTCGCTGATGGAGATGCTGTCGGTAGGGGTCTGTTTGGGAATGTTGTCTTTCAGGTAGCTCTCGTAGGTCTCGGGCAGGCCGAAAGTGCCGATCAGCTTGTTGTAGGCCTCGGTGTAGGCATTGAGTTTCAGGGTGGCCTGCTGCTCGGCACTGCCTGGCGGCTTGGCATTCGCGGCTGGCGCAGGCGCCGGAGTCGCTGCCGGTGTTGCCGCGCTGCCTGCGGAGGCCGGCGAGTCGGTGCCGCTTTTTCCGCAGGCTGCCAGCAACACGGCACTGGCCAGCAGGCTGCCCAGCAGGGCATGGCGGTAAGTATTTCGAGTCGAGCGCATCCGGTATTTCCTCTTCTGTGATGTAAAGCCGGGAAGGGCGCGGTGCAGATGGCGCCCCTCATCCGGCAGAGCTGAAAAGCTTAGCGGTTGATGGGCATGCGGTTCGTAGGATGAAACCGTATTGATGAGCTGTTGATGCCGTGTCAAAAAAGAGCGGCGACAATCACCGCTCCCTGCCTTGGCGCACCGGCCATGCCCCGGCTTGTCCGGTGCGTGGCCCGCCTTTTTCATTTTTCAGCTGCTGCCCCACCCATGAAAACCCGCTTCATCCTGATTAACACCAGCCACGCCGGCAATGTGGGCGCCACCGCCCGCGCCATGAAGGTCATGGGCTTCGGCGACCTGGTGCTGGTGGCGCCGCGCTGGGCCAATGTGCTCAGGCGCGAGGAAACCATCCAGCGGGCCAGTGGCGCGCTGGATGTGCTCAACAACGCCCGTATCGTCGAGACGCTCGACGAGGCGCTGGATGGCATGGCCCACCTCTGCGCCACCGCCATGACGCC